>CAYOGU010000043.1:0-10199 GCA_964403345.1 uncultured Syntrophus sp.
GATGATAATTTCCGGGGCAAGCTTCTGACACATCTCAAGCATGGTCACGAAATCAGTATCTTCGACGACCTCAGGCAACTCATGAGTGTTCTCAAGCACGGAAGTCACCTGCTGACGGAATTTGCCCGGTGCTGCGCCGGTGGCGCAGAGGACCGGCACCATGCCGATTTCATCGAGAAATGAGGCTATGGCTGTCACGAAGTCTGCCTCTCCATATAGAATGGCTCGCTTTCCGAAGAGGTATTTATGACCGTCAATGTAGGCATCTACCAGCCGACCACGCTCCGCTGCGTACCGCTTAGGCATCTTTCTGCCCGTACATCCCGTGATGAAGGCAAAGAAGCGATCCGTCGCCCGAATGCCGATGGGGATATCGAGACTGACAAGCGGGACCTGGAACCGCTCCTCAAGATAGGTTCCCGCGGTTTTCTTGCCCATCAGGCTCCGGCCAAACTGGAGCGTGGCCCGAGCATGGCCCATCCCCCTGATGGCCGCAAGAGACGTCCCCCCGGCAGAGAGCTTCTGGTAAGTCTCCCAGGATTCGCCGTCGAGAGTTTCTGAATAGTCAGGCAGGAGCGTACATGGAACGTCATAATCATCAAAAACATCCTTGAGATGCCGCAGGTCTTCAGACGAGAGAAAGCCCGGCAGAAGGTTGACCTCTTCTGTCTGGGAACCGCCTTGAGCCAGCGCTTCTACAGCAACCCGCACCGCTTCGTGGAACCCCTCGGCATGAGTCCCTCGGTAGCTGGGGGTCGAGGCATGGAATAGCACGGGCAGCGCCAAGCCTTGCTTCGCTTTGATATATCTATCCAGGTAAAGCCGGACATCGTCGCCAATCGTCTCGGAAAGGCAGGTGCTCGCTATGCCGATTGCTTCCGGTTGATACTGGCGCGTCAGGTTGTCCAGGGCCTTCTTCAGGTTATCCTCACCACCGAAAATAGCGGTCTCCTCGCTGAAATTCGACGAGGCAATATCGATCGGTTCCCGAAAGTGACTGATCACATAACGGCGGATATAGGTCGGGCAGCCCTGCGATCCATGGATCAGGGGAATGCATCCCGAAATACCCCTGAAAGCGATACTGGCCCCCAGGGGTGCGCAAAGCTTGCAGGCATTACGCGTAGAGGTAAAGGGACGCTCCCTCAGGTCCTCAGGCTGCAATTTCGGTTTTGCAAGTGCTACGTTCATTTCGGGTCTCCTTTTCCGCCATCCTTGGGCGGCACCGTGCAGGGGAAAACTGCCACACAGGGCTCAGCAGTGATCCGTAAACCTCCCGACTGAAATGGAGCATGCCTTCAAAGCCAGCCAGGGGAATCTTGCGTTCATGGTTGTGGTCGCAGAAAGCAACCCCCATTTTGTAAGCGATGGGCCTCTCCTTGACACCTCCCACCAGGATATCCACGCCCTTATCCGCTATGAAACGGGAGAGCTCCAGGGGATTGGCATCGTCGACGATGATGGTCCCCTCGTCGCAAATATCCTGCAGGTATGCGTAGTCTTCTTGACTGCCGGTCTGGGAGCCCACGACAACCGTTTGCATCCCCAGATGCCGGAAGGCCTTGACAAGGGAGAAGGCTTTGAAAGAGCCACCCACGTAAGCCGCAGCCTTTTTCCCTTCCAGGGAACAACGCAGCCTCTGAATTTCGGGGTAGATTCGGTTCACTTCGGTACGTACCAGCGATTCGGTCCTTTCCATGAGGGCCGGGTCGTCGAAGTGTCGCGCCACCGTGTAGAGCGCTTCGGCCGTGTCCTCGATGCCGAAGTAGGAAACACGGGCATAGGGGATTCCGTATTTCTCCTTCATCATCAGGGCAAGCTGGGTCATGGAGCCGGAACATTGGACCACATTGAGCGATGCATTGTGCGCCCGCCGGATCTCGTCCACCCGGCCGTCGCCGGTGATGCAGGCAACGACATCGATTCCCATTCGACGGTAGTAGTCTTTGATGATCCATGTCTCGCCGGCTAGGTTGAAATCCCCCAGGATGTTAATTCCCTTTTCCGGAGGTATCGCATGACCGTCCTCGCCGATCAGCCTGAGGAGGGCCTCGCAGGCCGCCTTATAACCGTCCTTTTTTGTCCCCCGGAAACCCTCCGAGTGGACGGGGATGACAGGAATCCCCTGCTCGGCTTCGACGCGCCGACAGACCGCCTGCACGTCATCACCGATGAGACCAATGATGCAGGTTGCATAGACAAAGGCCGCCTTGGGGTGGTGATGATGGATCAATTCCGTCAGGGCGGCGTAAAGCTTCTTTTCCCCTCCATAGATGACCTCTTTCTCCCGCAGATCGGTGGAAAAACTCAGCCGATGGAGCTCCGGTCCGGAAGAGAGAGCCCCACGGATGTCCCATGTATAGGCGGCACACCCGATGGGACCATGGACGAGATGAATAGCGTCAGCGATGGGGTAGAGGACCACACGGGAGCCACAGAAGACGCAGGCCCGCTGACTCACCGCACCTGCCAGGCTTGCTTTGTCGCAAGCCATGTCGAATCGGCCTTCCTTGTTTTTCTCATAGACTTGATTCTTTCTGGCTTCTAATATCTCAATCATGACGTTCCTCCTTCACCCCACCGCAACTCTCACATCACCAGTTCAAACCGTTCCTCCTGGGCGTCTCGTTCCTGCCTGTCCAGCAGGGCTGCAAGAATTTTTTCCATGAGCCGCAGAGCCCCCTGATAGCCGACAAGGGGGAAGTATTGGTGTCCTACCCGGTCGTAGATCGGGAACCCAACGCGGATTAACGGAATGTCTTCGTCGCGGGCAATGTATTTCAAATAAGTGTTGCCGAATAGTAAGTCCGGCCGCAGCCGCTTCACGCCCTGATGGAACTGGAACAGGTCTCCTCCCAATCCCGTTTTGATTACCGCCCCTTCACCCGCCAGCTCCTTGATACGCCGCTCGAATTTTCCCCCAACTGGCGTTCCCGTGACGACCAGCACCACCTGCATGTCCAAGTCAGCGAGGAACTGGGTCAGAGAGAGCAATTGATCGGGATCGCCCGCAAGAGCCACCCGCTTCCGATAGAAGTACTGGTGCATGTCCGTGGCCAGATCCACGACTCGTCCCCGCTCTGCCATGAGTGTCTCTGGGACGCCCACGCCAGCTGCCTTGCGAAGCGTGTCAATCAGTACATCCGTGGCCTGCAGGCCGATGGGCAGATCAAGGGTTTCAAAGGGCACCTTGCATTTCGTATCCAGCAGCTTGGCCGCTCCCAGTGAGGCGGTCCTGCCCAGGGAGATCGTTAAGGAGCTATCCCCCGCACTGCGGATCGCCGTTACCTTTGTGCCGCCCTTGGGGTACATATGAAACTTGCCGTCCAGTGGGGCATTGACCACCTCAGAAGTGTCCGGAAACATCACCGCCTGTATCCCCAACTCCGTGACGAGTCGCTTGATTTCGGCCATATCGGAGGGCTCAACATAGCCTGGCAGGATGTTGAACTGACGCACGGGTTTCCCTGTGTGCTCCGCCAAGTATTGGACCATGGCCTGGGTCATGTTAGCGAAGCCGGTTACGTGCGAACCCTTAAAGCTCGGCGTATTGGCGTGGATGACCCTCTTTCCCTCCGGAATTTTGCCTTCGGCCTGCGCTTTGTTGATAATCTGTCCAATATCGTCGCCGATGACCTCGGACAGGCAGGTCGTGTTCACGGCAATCACCTCGGGATCATAGATGGTGAAGATGTTTTGGATCGCTTCCAGGAGGTTGGCCTGTCCCCCAAAGACGGACGCTCCTTCCGTAAACGAGCTGGTGGTGGCCATGATTGGGTCCTTGTAATGCCTGGTCAGGGCGCTGCGGTGGTAAGCGCAGCATCCCTGCGAGCCATGGCTATGGGGTAGGCAGTTATGGATGCCCAGTGCCGCGTACATGGCGCCAACAGGCTGGCAGGTCTTGGCGGGGTTGATGGTCAAAGCCGCTCTTTCAGCCGACTCTTCCGGTGTGTGTCTCAGCAACATGATTGATCCTTTCCTTACCTGTTCCAAGCGTAGCTGCCGGCCAATTCCGGATGCTCCTGCCAAGGGGCCTTCACAAAGCGGAACATCCTGGTATTCACCATGCGGTCGATTTCCCGGTAAAAGTTGACGGCTCCCTTGAACCCCGCATAGGGGCCGCTGTAATCATAGCTATGCAATTGTTTAAGCGGGATGCCCGCCTTCTGGAGGACGTATTTCTCCTTGATTCCGGCGCAAAAGATGTCAGGTTTGTATTTTTTGATTAACACCTCCATCTCGTGGTGGTTCAAATCGTCGATGACCAGTGCTCCATCAACCATCTCAGGCATCATTCCCTCGTATTCATTGAAGCGGATCCCCGCTTCTGCTTCGAGTCTCTTGAATTCGCTCTCCTCCTTGCGGAGCCTGTATCTTTCCGGGTCCGCTTCGACGGAGAGCTCCTCGATGTTCCGCGTATCGGCATCGACAGCGATCTTCGGAATCACTCCGCGACCCTCGTAGTCGTCACGGTGAGCAAATTCATAGCCGGCTGACACGGTTTTCATGCCGATTTCCGCGAATAACTCCTGGTAGTGATGAGCCCTGGAACCGCCCACAAAAAGCATAGCGAGCTTACCCTCGCACTGGGCACGGACCTCTTGGCGGACCCTTTCCACCGCTACCATCTCCTCCTTGATCACATCTTCCACCGTGCTGATTATTTTTGAGTCGCCGAAGTAGGCGGCGATCCGGCGGAATGACTTTGCGGTGGCGTTGGCTCCGATAAAGTTGACCTTGAACCAGGGAATCCCGTAGCGTTTCTCCATCATCTCGGCGAGATAGTTGATGGACCGGTGGCACATCACCACGTTCAAGTCCACCGTATGGGCACTGGCAAACTCGTCGTATTCCGAGTTCCCGCTAAAGGTGGCATGGATCGTCAAACCGCACCGTTCAGCAATCCGCTCAATCTCAAAGGCATCACCGCCGATGTTGTATTCACCCAGAATATTCAGGCGGAAGGCCCCTTCCTTGGGAACCTCCAACTGCCCCACAACTTCCGTGAAAACCTTATTATTGGCAATGTGGTGACCTGCGGATTGACTGACTCCCTTATAGCCCTCACAGCTGAAACCGAAAATGTTGATGTCTGGATACTTTTCTTCCATCTCTCTAGCTACCGCATGGACATCGTCACCGATGAGCCCCACGGGACAGGTAGAAAAGATACCGATTGCTTTGGGGTGGAAGAGGGCGACCGCTTCATCAATGGCTTTCTTCAGTTTCTTCTCGCCGCCAAAGATGATTTCTTCCTCCTGCATGTCAGTGGAAAGGGAGTAGGTCATATAGTTTGGATCCGAATCGGACCGGGGACGTGTTTGGTTCCGCCTGGTCAGCCAACTGTAGAACCCGCAACCGATCGGCCCATGGGTGATTTGCAGGATATCCCTCGTCGGACCAAGCACCACCCCCTTGCACCCCGCATAAGCGCATCCGCGCATCGTGAGGATGCCGGGGATCGTCCGAGTGTTTGCCAGAATTTCAGGGGTCTGCCGATCTTTGTTGACTTTATTGACGACGATTTGCTTTGCACGCCGGCGGGCCACCTTTGCCGGGTACTTGTCGAGGATTTCCTTCTTGACCTCTGCCGGATCTATGTCTGCAGCCAAAGACACCTCTGTCGCTTCTGCTGTCTTCATGACTTTTCTCCTTACTTTTCTTCATGCATCGTCCAGGACTTCATCACCGGTTTCCCCTGTCCTGACTCGGAGGGCATCTGACACGGGCATGACAAAAATCTTGCCGTCCCCTGATTTCCCCGTTCGGTTGACCGCAATGATAGAGGCAACCGTCTTAGTAACGAGCTTGTCGGGAACGATGATCGAAATCATGCGCTTGGGAATAAGGCGCTGGCTGTTGCCCAATAAGGAAATGGCTTCCTCGTAGCCCTCTTCAGCTCCCATAAGGAGTTCCCTGTTTACCAATCCCTTTCCCCGACCCAGACACTCTCTGGCGTGCATCGACGAGATTCCCGCCTCGGCGAGTCTCTCCTTTGTTCTGTTTATCCGATTCATCCGAATGATCGCCATGACCTCCTTCACAGTTTCACCTCCTCCGTTCCAGACTCCGTCTCCTTGATCCCGGAACTCACCGTGTAGACTTCTTCCACGGGAGAGACGAAGATCTTGCCGTCGCCGAAGGCCCCCTTGCCGCCGGAGCGCGCGGTGGATAGGACGATCTTGAGCACCAGGTCCTTATCCGTGTCGGGGACGACCATCATTAGCAGTTCCTTAGGGATCTCGTCGTAGGTGATGTCGCCGATTTTGATCCCCCGTTGCTTGCCGCGGCCGGAGACTCCCATTCGGGTGACAGCCGGGAACCCTTCTGCCATTAACTTTTCGAGTACGGCATCTACCTTCTCGGGGCGTATGATCGCTCTAATAAGCTGCATGTTTCTTTCCTCCTTCTCCCGGCGTTTGCCGTCGTCTTCTATTGATCAACCCCATACTTGATGAGGATCGTCTCCAACTCGTCCGTAGCCAGAGGCTTGGGGATGACGAATAGCTGGTTCTCATCAATCGACTTGGCAAGCGTCCGGTACTCGTTGGCCTGGGCCGCCGCAGCATCGAAATCGATTACGGTCTTTCGGTTGATCTCCGCGCGCTGCACAACATTGTCTCGGGGAACAAAGTGGATCATCTGGGTCCCCAACCGCTCGGCCAGGGCCATTATGAGCTCCCGTTCATTGTCCACTTTTCGGCTGTTGCAGATCAGACCGCCAAGGCGGACACCGCCGGCCTCTGCAAACTTGACAATTCCCTTACAGATGTTGTTCGCTGCATACATCGCCATCATCTCTCCCGAGACGACGATATAGATCTCTTTGGCTTTGCCATCTCGAATCGGCATGGCAAACCCGCCGCAAACCACGTCCCCCAGCACGTCATAGAAGACGTAATCGAGACCGATCGTCTCTGAATAAGCTCCCAACTGCTCAAGAAGGTTGATGGAGGTGATTATGCCACGACCTGCGCAGCCGACCCCAGGCTCCGGACCGCCTGACTCAACGCAGCGCGTCCCCTTGAATCCGATCTTCACCACATCTTCAAGGTCGAGGTCTTCGCCTTCCGCGCGTAGTGTGTCGAGAACGGTCTTTTGCGAGAGTCCTCCCAACATCAGGCGCGTTGAGTCCGCCTTGGGGTCACACCCGACGATCATGATCTTCTTGCCCATCTCGGCCAGCGCAGCGACGGTGTTCTGGGTGGTTGTCGACTTCCCAATGCCCCCTTTCCCGTAAATCGCTATTTTCCTCATCGCTGATCTCCTTTCCTCAGCTGCAACGTTTTTCCTTTACAAGCGCAAGATGCAGGCCAAGCATGGGCGATCACTGCCCAATGTTAGCGGTTAATTTTAATATTCTTTGCGAAATCAACTGATTGCTTGTTCTGGTTGTTGCCTTTCCTTCTTAGAAAAATGAGAGAGATTTGGGGAGAGGAGCATGAGGAAGCTACATGCCGGTAGGATTTTTTTAGAAGTTACTTTTTTGTCGGATATCGGTGTCGTAAGTTCTCAGCCGCATGTTAGACGCCGATAACGGCCGTACAGTGTAGCAATTCGAAATGGCGAGAGTCCATTGCAGGGCAGTGGTTCATTGGATAGTGCGCAGAGACCAGCAAGCCACGCCGTTTACTTAAACTGACGAGGATCGATGCCATACTTGGCAGTGCGCAGACCGACCATCCGCTCCGAGATACCCAAAGCGCGAGCGGTCTTGGCCATGTTTCCGCGACTGCGTTTCAGTTCCTCAACGAGCATCTCCTTTTCCACCCCGTTTATGACACCCATAAACGTGCCGGAATGATTCCGGAGGCAGGACTCCGGTGTCTGGAGATTCGGCGGCAGGTGGTGGCTGTCCAGATGCCCATCGGTGCAGAGAATGACCGCCCTCTCGATGCAGTTTTCAAGCTCTCTTACATTACCCGGCCAGTGGTAACTCATAAGCTTGTCTGTTGCCGTTGGAGAGATGCTATCGATCTTCTTGTGATGCTCTCTGGCATATTTCTGGACGAAGTGATCAGCCAGAAGCATGATGTCCGTCCGCCGTTCCCGAAGGGGCGGGACGACGATGGGAAAAACATTGAGGCGGTAGTAGAGATCCTCGCGGAAGGTCCCCTTCTGGATGGCGGCCTGGAGGTCGCTATTGGTGGCGGCGATGATCCGTAAATCAGAGCGAATGGTGGTGTTTCCGCCAACACGCTCGAACTCCTTCTCCTGTATCACACGGAGAAGTTTGGTTTGTACAGCGAGAGGCAGTTCCCCAATTTCATCGAGGAAGATGGTTCCCTTATCGGCCATTTCGAACCGCCCTTTGCGGGTCAGCATAGCCCCTGTGTAGGCCCCCTTCTCATGGCCGAAAAGCTCACTTTCGATCAGCGATTCAGGCAGGGCTGCGCAGGTGATTCTCACAAAGGGTTTTTCAGCCCGCAGGGAGCCGTAATGGATGGCGTGGGCTACACGTTCCTTGCCAACGCCACTCTCGCCGAGGATCAGCACCGTAGTGTTTGTCTTGGCCACCGTTTCGATGAGGGCATATATGCCCCTCATGATCTTTGAGTTGCCGACAATGGTTTGGGGGCGATAACGATCCTTCAACTGGTCTTGAAGCCGCTGGTTCTCCTCAAGGACCTTTTCCATCTCCTCCTGGGCCAATTGGCGCAAGCGTACAGCCTGGGAGATCGTCGACGCAATGATCGTCAACAGGCGAATTTCCGTTTCCGGAACGCCACTGCCCCGGGAGGGACGGTCAGCGGACAGAGCACCGATGGTTTCGTTGCCAATTTTGATAGGCACGCAGATGAAGGCGATATCGCGCTTATCGAGATGCTTTCGAGATCCAGTCCTGTCGAGGAACAGCGGCTCCTCGGAGATCCGTGGCACTATAAGGGGCTTCCCTGTATCGATCACCTTGCCCGTGACGCCTTCCCCAACATGGTATTTACCTTTGGCTTGTTCCTCGGGCCGCAACCCGTAAGACTCTTCTATAGCGATCTCCGCACGTTTCCTGTTTAGGATCGTCAATGTACCCCTGGGAATCCCCATGTACTCAGCCGTCATACGCAGGATAGGTTTTAGAACAGTCTTAAGGTCTAAGGTCTCGCTGAGTTTGGTGCTGATGTCAAATAAGAGCGAAAGCTCCGTCAGCTCTTGATTCTTTCTAGGTTCTGACATAACGCTTACACCATGGTTCTACGTTGTTTCATCAGCCATTCCGATTGCCGGCTTGGCTTCCTTAAACAAAAAGTTTGAGAAGACTATTGCGAGGGGCAATAAGCGCATACTTGCCCTGCAGTAAATTCAATACTTCCTCTTCGTTCCGCGATCAGTAGGCTTTCTATTCCATGACGCCTTCCGGCGCAGTTCCGTTTGATCAACGATGGATCAATAATGATGCCAAACTGGGGAGATAATACGTGTCTAGCTTGATTCATTAATTAATATAAAAAAGACTGCACTGTCCGGATGAGAGATCGTTGAAACAATTGTGTTTTGATGAAGTATGTTTCATACGAATATGTTACTTTGCTTGGAAGGAACCTGACCATCTCTCTGGAAACCTGACTGTCTGAGTGGACCGGTTGGGGTGGAAGTTAACCATTTGGAAGCATTACTCAAAAGTGGTACATATCGGCTGGACAGGTCAGTAATGGTTTTTTACTACCTCTTTCATCATTCAGGGCGCTTGCGATTGCAGCCTGGTGACTCCCATGCCTTGTAATCAACAGGCCAGCAGTTCGATCCTGCTCATCGGCTCCAGCTAAAACAAGGGGCCGGAGATTCTTCTCCGGCCCCTTGTTTTGTCTCATCGCCTGCCGGCGTCCAGGCGGGTTACGAGCAGGAGCAGGCCGATGCGGCCTTCTGGGACGGCGCCGGGGCGCAGGACGCCTCCTGTCCGGCTTCTTCCAGTCCGAGGACCTTCGAGAGCTCCTGATCGGAGAAGGCCATGGCATTCTTCCTCACCATCTTGCCAAGGGAGACGGATAGACGGATCTGGTCGGCCGTGGCGCCCCGCGCCCGGGCCGTCTCGATTTCGGCCAGGACATCGGGGGCGGAGTTTGCGGCGACGAAGGATGCGATGCGGACCAGAGGGGCAAGCCTTTCCTCATCGGCGCCGGCTTTGGCCTGCTCGCCCCGGACGTCGTCGATCAGCGCGGCCGTCTTCCTCTGCATGGTCGTGACCGCTCCACCCTTTGCCGCCA
>CAYOGU010000043.1:10209-15412 GCA_964403345.1 uncultured Syntrophus sp.
CAAGCCCCAGAAAAAGGCCCTGGCCTGGTTCTCCTCGGGGATCTTCAGGGAAACGGCGATCCCGTGCAGTTTGTCGGCGCAGGTCCGGCATCCCGCTCCCATGGCAGCGCCCATCGCCACCAGGGTCTTCTGCTCGTTGGTCAAATGATCTTCCTGGATGGGGTTCATGGTTCATTCCTCCTCAATGGATTGGCGGGGCCGCGACGGTCCCTTTATGACCTTAGACGCGGCGGGATCGGCAAAGGATACGGGGAAGCGGACGACTTTCAGCGGGTCCCGGCTGGTACCGGTGAGGGTGGGTCCGGAGTCGGAGAGGGCGGGGCGCTGTGCCTGACGAAGATCGACGAAAGCAGAAACCCGCCGATCAGGACCGAGGCGTAGATGGTCAGGACCGTCAGGCGGCAGACTGCCTCCCAGGGGATCCCGATCGTGGGGGTGAAGATCGGTTTGATGAATGAGACCCCGATGCCGAACAGGACCGGCAGGAGGGCGGTGGCCAGGATCGGGATCCCGGAAACCGGGGAATCCTCTCTGGCCCCCCAGGCCAGGACGGCGGCGGGAAGGACGTAGCGGGCCGCAAAGACCGATACGGTCAGCGCGATCCGGTCGTCCGTCGCCGAGGTCATCAGGTATGGGTCGATGAGGTCCTGGATCTTCAGATCGAAGGCGTTGCCCGGCAGGAGATAGAGGGCCCAGAAAAAGAAACCGACGAGGATTCCCTTTTCAACCGCGGAGGCGCCTCTGGCGAGCGACCAGGCCGCCAGCAGGAGGGGAAAGGCCACGATGTGGGTCGTGTTCTCCAACCGACTGGACGTCCCTAGATAGAAGAAGGTGACCCAGAGGGCCAGCCATGCCTCCCTTTCGGTCTGCCCCCGGATGGCGATCCATGAGAAGGGGAGCAGGCAGAGCAGGAGGAATGCCTTCCATTCCGCCGATACCGGACAGGCAACGACCAGGACGCCGGGGACGAAAGAGGCCGCGTGCAGGAGGACCGCCCGCAGCCTTTCACGGGAATGCCGCAAGCGGTGCCACAGGTATGCGGCGGCAGCGGCCAGCATCATTCCGGCAAGGACCCACCTGGCGGGCAGGTCGATCGCCGAGTAGGCATTGGGAAAGGTCAAGCGCCGGATGGCCAGGCCCGTCCAGAGGCACAGGAAGATGACGATCCATGCCGGCCGGCCCGTGAGGGCAAAGCCGACCACGGGGATGGACAGGATGGTCCAGTTGAGCAGGTGGTAGGGGTCGACCGCGGTGAAGGCCCCTGCGAAGACCAGGGCAAACAGGAACAGGAGGGCGGTCTCCCGGCCCGCGGCCTTCCTCTTTCCAAAGCCCCAGGCCGACAACCTGCCGATCGTTGCGACAAGGCAGAAGAAGAGGATGACCCAGACCGGATGCGCCATTATGAAATTAGCGCTGAAGGGCGCAAGCTGCGAAAGTTTTTCCGGGACCCCGACATGGGCGGCCAGGGCCGTGACGAGTGCCGTGGCCAGGACACCCGTCGAGACGGACAGGGTTTTTCCGGAGGACCCTCGGCGGCCATCCTCCCCGGGAAGGGCGCTATGGGCCAGAAGGACCGCCGAGGCGAGCGTTGCGACGATGAACAGCCAGCCGGCCCATGCGGGGACCCGGCCCTGCAGCCTGTGGAGACGTTCCTGGTGGAGCGGCTCCCATGCGGCGATGGAAGGGGCCCCCGTGAGGATCCTCGAAGATTCCCTCCAGAGGGACGATTTCGCATCCTCGGAGCCCTTGACCAAATCCAGGGCCGGCAAGGCCCAGGGGCTGTAGAAAGGGGAGACGCCCGCCAGAACCGAAAGGGTCGGTGCCCAATCGATCTGTAGGATTCGATAGGCCCCTTTCTTCTCGACCGCGCCGCCGGCCAGGACGAAGGGGGTCTCCACGATCGAGGGCTTGCGCTCCGTGTGGAAGCCCCGATTGTCCATGCCGTGTTCGGACGTGATCATGACGGTATCCTCGTCGTTGACCAGGCCGACGAGCTTTTCGGCGTAACCGTCGAACATCCCCAGGGCCCTGCGGTAGTTCTCGGAGAGCGGCGTTTCAAGATGGCCCACGTAATCCAGGCTGACGAATTGGACGACCGCCACATCCCAGGGATTGGCCTTCAGGAACGAATAGGCCTGCTCAAAGACGTCCCGGGCCTCTTCCCGGTATTCGCTGAACCTGAATGCCCGGGGACGGTAGACGCCGAGGTCCGTGTAGGCCCCGTAGGCGCTGCGGATCAGCGGGCCGAAGAGGGCGATCCGTTTCCCCTGCCTGGACAATCTTTTGAAGAGGTTGTCCTGGGTGACCGTCGAGGCGCGAAAATCGTCCAGGAACGCGGCGGGGCTGGCCATGATGCCGGCAAATATCGCGTAGTCCCCCGCGATCGACAGCGGGGTGGAAACGACTTCGGAGATGCCCCACGCCCCTTTTTCCCGATACCGGGACAGGAAAGGCATGCGGTCGCTGAAGGCCGCATCCGCCTGCAGGCTGTCGATCAGGATGACCAGGATCCGGCCCTTTGAGGGCTCTGCTTTCGTGATGGGGGGGGCGTTCGATCGGGCGGACCGTCTTGGGGACCCATGAGCCCGCGGCCGGCATAGATTGCGGCAATCAGGAAGATGAGGATGGCGAAAAGAAAGGCAAGAAGCCGCTTTTTCGAGGTGGACAGTGGGTGCTTAATGGTCTTCCCCCCCTGTTGGACGATCACGGACTGGACAAAACCGTCGGGAAAGGTGTACCGAACGGCCTTTTAAATAGTATAGACGCCATGGTCTGTCAATGAAAACCGGCCGTTCCTGGCGAATCGCCGCGGCGCCCGACAGGGGTTCGTCCAAAAGGCGTGAGGGCCGAAAGAATTGCATCGGTCCTGCCGGCATGGTAAAAAACCATTCCAATGTTCCCTGGCCGGACCCGGACACCGGTCGACGACGATCGTCGATCCGCCGTGGCCGCAGGGCCGGGAGAGGGGATGGCCGGACGGCGGCTGTCTGGCATCGACGCATCGAGGTATCGGGTATGGTCCTGCTGTTGCTTACCTTTTTTCTCCTGTACGGGGGGCTTCACCTCTACTTCTTCGTGAAGGTCCATGCCGCCTTTGCGCCCGGCGGCCCCCTTCAGATCCTCATCGTCCTCCTGCTGATCCTGGGGCTCTTGGCCCCGATCATCGTCCGGGTCTCGGAGCGGTACGGCTACGAGGCTCTGGCGGGCCTCATGTCCTGGACAGGCTACCTCTGGATGGGGTGTCTCCTGCTGTTCAGTGCTGCCGCCCTGGTCCTCGACCTTGGCCGTCTCCTGGTCCATCTGGGCAGCCTCGTTGTTTCGGCGGACGTCGGCCGTTTCCTGCCGTCGGCCCGGATGCTCTTTTTGGTCCCTCTTGCCGCGGCCCTGGTCGCGGGAGGCTACGGGTTTTTCGAGGCACGCCAGATCCGGACGGAGCGGATCGAGATCCCTTCGGCGAAGATCCCCAGGGAGTTGGGGAAGCTCCGGATCGTCCAGATCTCTGACGTCCACGTGGGGGTCCTGGTCCGGGGAGGGCGTCTGGCCGGGATGCTCCGTACGGTCCGCGAGGCGGCACCCGACCTCCTGGTCGCCACGGGGGACCTGGTGGACGGCCAGCTGAACCGCATGGCCGAGGCCGCGGCCCAGTTTCGGGAACTGCAGCCCCGATTCGGGAAGTTCGCCGTGACGGGCAATCACGAGTTCATCGCCGGGATCGACGAGGCCGTCGATTTCATCGAAAAGGCTGGATTTATCCTCCTGAGAGGCCAGATGGTCACCGCGGCCGCCGGTGCGATCGAGCTGGCGGGCGTCGACGACCCGGCGGTCCTCCGTTTCGCCGCACCGGGCAGGGTCCCGAAGGGGCAGCAGGTCCTCCCCCCTGGAGAAGGCGGCCGTTTCAGGATCCTCCTCAAGCACCAGCCTCTGGTCGTTGGGGATAGAGGCGCCTTCGATCTCCAGTTATCCGGTCACACCCACCGGGGCCAGATTTTCCCCTTCAGTCTGATCACGAGACTCTTCTACCCTTACCACAGCGGTGATTTCCAACTGGAGGGCCACGCCCTGCTCCACGTCAGCCGCGGGACAGGGACCTGGGGACCGCCGATCTGGTTCCTGGCGCCCCCGGAGGTGACGATCATCGATCTGGTCCCCCGCTGACCCGATCCTCGCTACGAACCGGCCCAGGACGGCCTTAGGGATCGCCCCTGTCCGGTCCCTTTCGAGGAGACCACTCCCCTTTGGGGATCAGGCCTATTTCGCTTGACAAGCCCTGCAGCGGGGAATATTTTTAAGTCGTGATCCGCGCCCATCCCGCCCGCCCGGGCGGGATGATCGCCATGGATTCCTTTCGGCCGCACACCTCCTATCCGGCGCGGGTGGCCCTTCGGCAGGCAGGTGACAAACAATCCCAATCTTTCCAACCTTGACCATTCAGGAGGACACCATGGCCGTCAAGATTCTGATCAAGAGGAGGATACCGGAAAACATTAGGGAGACGTTGTTCAACACCCTGATCCGGGAGTTGAGGGTGCTCGCCACCGCGCAGAGCGGCTACATATCCGGGGAGACCCTGAAACGCGTGGACCGTCCCAACGAGTATCTGGTCATCAGCACCTGGCATAGCATGGAGGCCTGGAACGCCTGGCAGGCGAGCCCCGAACGGGCGGAGATCCAGAACCGGATCGAGGCCATGGTGGGCGAGCAGACCCAGTACGAGGCATACGAGTACATCAAATCCCTGAAGTAAAGGCGATCGTTGCCAGAAAATCGGCGGCCCACCCGACGCCTTCCCGGGGGCCTGCATTGCCCGTGGGCCGCTCACGGTTTTCCGGCGGCTGCGCCTTCGACCGGATGTTCGTCGAGGGAGAGGATTACGGAGACAGGGACTTCAACCGGATCGATATCGCCTCCGGGCCCGTCGTTTCGGTCCAGGCGGCGTTTCGTTTCTGAGGCCCCAAGCCCGGTCTGCCCCCCTGAGGGGGCGAGCAAGTTTCGGGGAGGGATCCTTGGGAGGAGACGAGGACAGGGAGGGTATCCCGGGATGCCCTCCCTGTCTTTTTGGGGCTGCAGATGCGATGTTACTTGGTCGCCGGTGCGGCCGGGGTCTGTTCCGGGGCAGGCGCCGGTGCGGTCGGTGCGGCGGGTTCCGCTTGTTTGGTCTCTTGCTTCTCCTTCGGGGCCATCGCCCGATCCGGGCAACCGACGA
>CAYOGU010000044.1:0-15366 GCA_964403345.1 uncultured Syntrophus sp.
TCATGATCCTCCAGGATTTCGGTCCGACGGCGATCTGTTGCACCCCCTCCTATGCCCTCAATCTGGCCGAACAAGGCACGGCGATGGGCGTCGACATGAAGGCCCTCAAGCTCCGGGTCGGGATCTTCGGCGCCGAGCCCTGGAGCGAGAAGATGCGCCAGGAAATCGAAAGCGCGCTCAACATCACCGCGCTCAACATCTTTGGCCTTTCCGAAATCATGGGACCGGGCGTTTCCATGGAATGCCTGGAGGGCCGCCATGGGATGCACATCTTCGAGGACCACTTCCTGGTCGAAACGATCAACCCCGAGACCGGCGAGGTCCTGCCCCCGGGATCAGAGGGCGAGTTGGTTTTCACGACGATCACCAAGGAGGCCTTCCCGCTCATCCGCTACCGGACCCGGGACGTGTCCCGCCTGATCACGGAGCCCTGCCGGTGCGGCCGGACCCTCCACCGGATGGACCGCGTCATGGGCCGCAGCGACGACATGCTGATCATCCGGGGGGTCAACGTCTTCCCCTCTCAGATCGAGGCGGTCCTCATGGCGATCAAGGGGGTGGAACCCCATTACCAGCTCATCGTGGACCGCACCGGCAACCTCGACACCCTGGAGGTCCAGGTGGAGGTGAGCGACCAGATCTTCTCCAACGCCGACGAGGTGAAGGTCCTCCAGAACATGGAACGGCGGATCGTCAAGGACATCAAAGACTACCTGGGAGTCTCCGCCAAGGTCAAGCTGGTGGAGCCCAAGTCCCTCCAGCGGTTCGAGGGGAAGGCCAGCCGGGTTCTGGACAAGCGCCAGATCTGAAACACCGGGCAAGGGAAGGGGGTTCAGCAATGAAGGTCGAGCAGATATCCATATTCCTGGAGAACAAGCCGGGCAGCCTGGAGGAGGTGACCCGGATCCTGAAGGACGCCGGGATCAACATCCGGACGCTGTCCCTGGCGGACACCACGGACTTCGGGATCCTCCGCCTGATCGTCAACGACGTGGAGACGGCAAGCCGCGTCCTCAAGGAGCAGGGACTCCGGGTCAGCCGGACGACCGTCGTGGCCGTGGAGGTCCCGGACCGGCCGGGGGGCCTCCACAGCATCCTGGAGGTCCTCACGAAGAACGGGATCAACGTGGAGTACCTCTACGCTTTCGTGGAGCGGAGCGGCGAAAACGCCGTGATCATCTTCCGCCTCGATACCCCGGACCGGGCGATCGAAGTCCTCAAACAGAACGGCCTGACGGTCCTGCCGGGGTCGAAGCTCTACGGCCTGTAAGCCGACCCCGCGCCTTCGATGATGAAAAGGAGCCCTGGGATGACCGTCCTGCGTCTCGCTGCCGCTGTCACAGCTGCCGTCCTCCTGACCGCCTCTTTCGGGGCTGTCGGCGAGGCGCCGGCGGGAATGTCCGCCAAGGTCGGGATGCCGGTCGCGCTGATCAGGACGAGTCAGGGCGACATCGCCGTCGAGCTCGACCCGAACGCGGCGCCCAAGACCGTCGCCAACTTCCTGGCCCTTGCCGAGGGCAGGAAGGAATTCACCGACCCCAAGACCCAAACCGCCGTGAAACGCCCCTTTTACGACGGCCTGACCTTCCACAGGATCATCAAGGATTTCATGATCCAGGGCGGATGTCCCGTCGGCAACGGCACCGGCGGTCCCGGCTACCTCTTCGAGGATGAAATCAACGCCTCAGGCCTCGGCATGGACCGGGTCAAGGCCTTCGACGAGGCCACGGGCCCCCATCCCAGCCTCCTGATCCGCAGCCAGCAGGATTTCGGAAGAATGGTGATGGGGCCCCTCCTCCGTTCCATGGGCATCGCCAACCAGGAGCAATTCAACGCCCGCAAGCCCGAGGTCATGGAGGCACTCAACGCGCTCACCCTCCAGAAGACTTACGAGAATCTTGGGTATCGCTACGACGCGACGCTCCCCGCCCGTCCTCTGAAGCGGGGCGTGATCGCCATGGCCAACGCCGGACCGGCGACCAACGGCTCGCAGTTCTTCATCAACCTGGTGGACACGCCGTGGCTCGACGGGAAGCACACCGTCTTCGGCGCGGTGATTCGGGGCATGGACGTGGTCGATAGGATCGGCGCGGTCCCGGTCGGCTCGGCGAACGCCCCAGTCACGCCGGTGGTGATCCATTCCATCCGCGCGGTCGAGCGCCCTTAAGTCCGATTCATCGTCCCTCGCCACCCATGGGATCCCGGAGGCCGAATCGTGTCGGCACCCCGGTCATCCGTTGCCGCAGTCGGCGGCTTTTGATCCGGACGGGCATGTCTGGGAGAAAAAAAGGGGAGCGCAGAACACGCTCCCCCTGCCGTAAGGAACCCATCCGCCGGCCCCGGGCCTAGCCCAGGGTGGCCCCCTCGGCCTCGGTGTACAGCGCGTACAGGGAGGTGGTCCCGGTCATGTACAGGCGGTTCCGGTTCGGACCGCCGAAGCAGACGTTCGCCACCCGCTCTGGCGTGTTGATCATCCCAATCTGCTTTCCATCCGGGGCATAGATCGCCACACCGTCCTTCCCCTCGCCGCCGCCCACGCCGACCCAGAGGTTGCCGTCCCGGTCGCAACGCATGCCGTCCGCCGCCAGTGGCCCGCAGGTGGTGAAGACCCGGGAGTTGGTCAGTTGGGTCCCGTTGGCCGTCACGTCATAGACGCGGATCTGGCGCGGGCTGGTCCGGGCCTCGACGATGTAGAGCTTGGACTCGTCGGGAGAGAAGCACAGGCCGTTGGGCCCCTTGATGTCGTTCGCCACCATGGCGACCTGCTTCGTTTTCGCATCCCAGCGGTAGACATCCCAGGGCAGGAGCGCTTTGGCCTTGTAACCCTCGTAATGCCCGCCGATCCCGAAGGGCGGATCGGTGAACCAGATGGAATCGTCCTTCTTCACGACCACGTCGTTCGGCGAGTTGAACTGCTTGCCTTCGAATTTGTCGCAGAGGATCGTGATGGTGCCGTCGTACTCGGTCCGGCTGATCCGCCGGCCGCCGCCGTGCTCGGCGGTAATCAGGCGCCCCTGGTTGTCGCGGGCATTCCCGTTCCCGAAGTTCGAAGGCTGACGGAAGATCGTGACCTTCTTCGACTGCTCGTCGTACTTCAGCATCCGGTTGTTGGGGATGTCGCTGAAGATCACGCAGCGCTGATCCCCGAACCAGACCGGCCCTTCCGCCCACATGGCGCCGGTCCACAGCCGCTCGACTTTCGCCAGCGAGATGCGGTACTTCGCAAAGCGGTCATCAAGGACCTGGACGAGGGCATCGGGCAGACGGACGCCCTCGGTGCCGGTCCAACGATCGGCCAGGACCCTCCCCGGGACCATGGCCACTGTGGCGGCAGCCCCTGCCGCCGTGAGAAAGGTACGTCTCGACAGATCCATGTCACTTCCTCCCTTCATTTAATGTTTTGAAATTACAACGCTATTCAACGCAACTGATGGTCTGATGACAGGAAGAAGAGGGGGCAAAGTCAAGAAAATTTATACGATTTTCCCGGACACGGAGCCGCCCTTTGCCCCGTGGCATCGGCCTGCCCGGAACGGGAATCCTCCGGGCAGGCCTGTCGATGCGTCGATCAGTGTTTGAAGGCCCTCTGGCCCGTCAGAACCATCGTCACCCCCGCCTCGTTGCAGGCCTCGATCACCTCCCAATCCCGCATGGAACCGCCGGGTTGGACCACGGCCGTCACCCCCTGGCGGATCCCCACGTCCACGCCGTCCCTAAAGGGAAAGAAGGCGTCCGAGACCATCGCCGATCCGATGAGTCCCGCCTTGGCGGCTTTTGTCTCGGCATCGATCTGGTCCTTTTGCTCTTTTGGGCGTGTCCCCTTCTCGACGGCCAGTTCCAGATCCTTGTAGGGGATCTTGTACCTATCGAAGCAGAGGGCGTCGGCGTACTTCTGATAGGCCTTGTAGACGGCGATCTCGGCCACACCGACGCGGTCCTGCTCGCCCGTCCCGATCCCGACCGTGCAGCCGTCCTTGACGTAGATGACCGAATTGGAGGTCACCCCTTGCTCCACGAACCAGCCGAAGAGGAGATCCTCCATCTCCTGCGCCGTGGGAGCTCTTTTGATCCGGTAGGTCTTGTCCTTGTAGGTCGTTTCGGCGAGCGCCAGGTCGGCCGGCCCCTTGACCTTGTTGAGGGGCGACTGCTGGACGATGATCCCGCCGTCGATGAGGGACTTGATGTCCACGAAGCGACGGGTCAGGTAGTCCCGCAGGCGGTCGATCTTCGCCAACTGGATGATTCTCAGATTGGCCCTTCCTTTCAGGATCTCCAGGGTCCCCTCCTCGTAGTCCGGGGCGCCGACTACCTCCAGGTAGTTTTCGGCCACGAGGGCCGCGGTCTCCCGGTCCAGGGGCCGGTTCAGGACCAGGCACCCCCCGAAGGCCGCGATCCGGTCCGCCCGGTTCGCCCGCCGGTAGGCCTCCGCGAGGGACCCGCCGTAAGCCACGCCGCAGGGGTTGTTGTGCTTAAGGATCGCCGCCGCGGGTTTATCCATCAGGTACTTCATGATGTTCAGGCCGTTGTCCAGGTCCGTGAGGTTGGTCTTGCCGGGGTGCTTCCCCTCCTGGAGCATGTCCTCCTCCCGGATGGCGCTGACCAGGCCGTTTCCCGGGTCGATGAACCGGCAATCCCCGAGGATCAGGTTCCCCCCCACCAGCTCGTAGAGCGCCGCCTCCTGGCCGGGGTTCTCGCCATAGCGCAGGCCCTTCTCAATGAGCTCGCCCTTCGAGTCGGGGAACTTCCAGGTCCTTTTGCGGTAGCAGAGCTCCTGGTCGCCGAAGCTCATGCGCAGGGAATCGGGGAAGTGGTCCTCCATCACGGTCCGGTACATCTTCTTCAGGTCTTCGGCCATAAACGTCTCCTTTTTCGTGGATTTTTCTGTATTTTCCAACCTATCTTCTAGCCCTTGATGCATCCCAGGGCACGAAGGCGCGCCACTTTCTTGGAGAGGCCCGCCCGGTGGACGACCTCGACGACTTCGTCAAGGTCCTTGTAAGCCTCGGGAATCTCCTCCATGAGCGTCCCTTTTCCAGAGGCCATGACGATCACGCCGCGTTCGGCCATCTCCCGCGGGATTGACCGGCCGCGGCTCGCCTTGACGGCCTGGGTCCGGCTCATCACCCGGCCCGCGCCGTGGCAGGTGCTCCCGAAACTCTCGGCAAAGGCCCGCTCGGTCCCGGCCAGGACGTAGGAGCCCGTCCCCATGTCCCCGGGGATGAGGACCGGCTGCCCGGCCTTCCGGTAGCGGGGCGGCAGGGCCGTGTGTCCCGGCGGGAAGGCCCGCGTCGCCCCCTTCCTGTGGACGCAGAGCCGGACCTCCCTGCCCCCCACGGGGAGGGTCTCGATCTTGGCGATGTTGTGGCAAACGTCGTACAGGAGCCGCATCCCAAGGTCCCGCGGCCCCACCCGCAGGGTCTTCTCGAAGACTTCCCGCGTCCGGTGCATCAGGATCTGGCGGTTGGCCCAGGCGTAGTTGGCTGCGCAGGCCATGGCGGCCAGGTAGTCCTGCCCCCGGCCTGAGTCAAGTCTGGCACAGGCGAGTTGACGGTCGGGAAGCTCGACCCCGATCTCGCCCACGTGCCTGACCATCCGGGCCAGGTAGTCGTCGCAGACCTGGTAGCCAAGGCCCCGCGATCCGCTGTGGATGGCGACGGCGATCTGCCCGGCCTCCAGGCCGAAGGCTGCGGCGGCCTCCTCATCAAAGATCTCCTCGACCCGTTCGATCTCCAGGAAGTGGTTCCCCGATCCGAGGGTCCCGAGCTGTTCCCGGCCCCGCTCCAGGGCGCGCTCGCTCACCTTCTCCGGATCGGCACCGCCCATGGCCCCGCCGTCCTCGGTCGTCTCCAGGTCGGCCGGCTCGCCGTAACCCTGGCGGACGGCCCAGGCCGCCCCCTCGACAAGGACCGCCCTCTCCTCCTTCGCAGAGAGGCGCAGGGGGCCCCGGGACCCGACGCCCGAGGGAATTCTCTGGTAGAGGGCCGTGACGAGATCGGAAAGCCGGTCGCGGACCTCGGGGAGCTTCAGGCGCGTCGTCATGAGCCGGCAGCCGCAGTTGATGTCGTAGCCGACGCCGCCCGGCGAGACGACCCCCTCGTCCATGGCGAAGGCGGCAACCCCGCCGATGGGAAAGCCGTAGCCCCAGTGCATGTCCGGCATGGCCAGCGACACCGAGACGATCCCCGGCAGGCAGGCCACGTTGGCGACCTGACGGGGCCCCTCGTCGGCCCCCATCCCCTTCATCAGCTTTTCGCTCGTGTAGAGGAGGCCCGGGACGCGCATCCCCCCCTCCGGCGGGATCTCCCAGCGCCAGGCGTCTATCTTCCGGTAATGCCTCTCAGACATAACGACACGACACCCTCAAACCGGGAAATCGCTCAGAGCCGACTTCGCAAAAAGCCCAGAGGCAAGGCGCACACCGCCCGAGGAACGAGGCGTACTGTTCGGGTACGTCGCAGTGACGAGGGCGGTGATGCAACGCCGCGTAGGGGCTTTTTCCGAAGTCGGCCTCAGACATCGAACACCACCCTGGCCAGCCAATGCCCTTCGGGCGTCTCCAGGACCTCGCAGAGGTGGTAGGTGACTGCCTTGATCTCCATCTGGATCCGGTGGCGGTCCCGATCAAAGGCCTCGCCTCTCAGGACGGCCTTGAGCCGCCGGGGAGTCATGAGGCGGACGACACAAGCTTTCACCAAGAAACTTTCGCCGTTCCAAGCGTAGAGGACTTCCCTCAGGAAATTGACCAGGAGGTCCGCCGGGTTTTCGCCGGCCACCTCGACCTCCCGAGACCGCCCCGCCCGGACGGCCCCCAGGTCCGTCAGCAGATCGAAAAGGGCGTAGACCGTCCCGGCGTAGAGCTCCTCTAGGGTCGCGGCCGTCACCTCCACGCCCAGGTCGGCCGTATGGTCGAAGAGGCGGTAAGCCATCAGGGCATCCGCCGGATCCGGATCTCGATTCCCTTTTCGTCCTTCAGGAGGGGCTGGAGCTTGGAAGTGTCGGTATCCGTCGTGTGGTAGGGGTAGAGGATCCGGGGCCGTACCATCCGGGCGGCGTCGGCCGTCATCTCCGGGGTCATCGTGTAGGGAAGGTTCATGGGCAGAAAGGCGATGTCGATCTTCCCCAACCCCTTCATCTCCGGAATGTTCTCTGTGTCTCCGGCGAGGTAGACCCGTTGATCGCCGAAGGTGACGATGTAGCCGTTCCCATCCCCCTTGGGGTGGAAAGGCTTCCCGGGGGAGCGCATGTGGACGAGATTGTAAGCCGGGACCGCCTTGATCCGGATCCCCTCGACAGTGGTCTCCTCGCCGTTCTTCAGGACGATGACGCCCTTCATCTTGGCGGCACAGAGCGGCGTGAGGACAACTTTCGTCTTGGCCGTGCTCAACTGCTCGATCAGCTTGGCATCGAAATGATCCCCATGCTCGTGGCCCACCAAGATCAGATCGGCCTTCGGCAGCCCGGAGAAGTCGCCGTACTGGCCGACTGGGTCCGAATAGATCGTCTTCCCGCCGAATTGGAACATCAGCGAAGCGTGGCCGATGAAGGTCACATTGAGGTCACCCGCTGAGGTGGTCAGGGTATCCGTTTCAAGGGCCCCGGCGCTTCCGACCGGCACGGCAGCCAACAGGACGGGAAGGACAACGCCCAGTAACGATTTCATAATCCCCTCCTTGTAATATAATCTTTTCAAGAAATGCCTTTACTTTCATCGGTGCAGACAGAGAAAAGACCGGCTCCCGGCCATTTCCGGTCCGGACGGATCGGGAGTTTCGAAGAATTATATCCGAGCAGCCGCCAGGCGTCAACGTCCTGTATGATAACCGGTCAAGCATGGGGCATGCCCGCGCCCCGTTTCCATCCGCTCCCGTGCAGACAGGACCATGAAGTGGAGGCGGTTCAGGATATTCACCTCGCTCGTCCCCGGATCCATGTCGAGGAACAGGAGATTCAGGCGGTTGTAGAGGACTTTCAACTTTTTTTCCAACCCCTTGCCGATGATATGGTTGGCAAGGCAGCCGAAGGGTTGCAGGCAGATGATGTTTGCCACGCCGTCCTTGACCATGCCGATGATCTCCGCCGGCAGAAGCCACCCCTCACCGGCCTGATTGACCAGGCTTGTCGCCCGGCTCGTCTCCTCGAGCAGCGACCGGAGATCGTGATTCTTTCGGTAGTAGCGGAACCCTTCCATGACGCGCTCCACCCGGGCCACGAAGAACCGGACATAGCGTTCCATGAGGCGGGTCATCACCAGGTCCCGTACCGACCGCTTCAGATAGTTGCGCTGATCGAACTCCTCGTTGACGAACCGCTGCTCGAAGAAACTCAGCAACGAGGGGACCACGACTTCGACACCTTGGCTGATGAGCCAATCCACGATGTGGTTGTTGGAAAATTCGTTGTGCTTGACAAAGATCTCCCCCAGGACGCCCACCACCGGGATGGGGGTATCCCGGACGGGAAGCTCGTTGAATTCCCTGACCGCTTCCCGAAGGAGGTTCAGAAGGGGCCTGAAATTCCCCTCCCCCGCAAGTCGGCCCATCTCGACGATGTACCGGCCCTGCAGGGCCATTGCCGAACCGACACGGCATTCACGGGAGGCCGTCGCCAGGGCCATCCGTCCCAGGGCGTCGCTGAAGATCAGCCCCAGGGCCAGCCGGTTGACCAGGCTGTTGCGGTTGATCCCCAGGTCCGCTTCCAAAAGATTCGCATCCGTGGAAAGGGACAGGACCGGCACCTTGCCGAAACCAGCAGACGCCAGGGCCCTTTTTGCCAGAGGCAGGTAGTTGGAGGCCCTGCACTGGCCGAACGTCTGGGTCAGCAGGACCGTCGTTGTCTCCGGATCGTATTTTCCGGACTGGAAGGCCTTGACGATGTCGCCGATGACGATCACCGCAGGATAACACATGTCGTTGTTCACATACTTCAGGCCTGTCTCCACGGACGAGCGATCCTGGGGGGTGAGCAGTTCGACCCGGCAACCGAGCGACGAAAAGACGGACGGGATGAAGGGCGAGTAGAAGGGAGAAAACCAGGGGATGAGGAGCGTTCTCCCGGAGACGTCTCCCCCTGGCGGACCATCGACCTCGCGGACTTCTTTTTCCGGCCGCCTCGTCTCGGTGCGCTCCCGGATGGCGTCGAGCATGGAACGCAGACGGATCCGGACTGCCCCGAGGTTCGCGATCTCGTCCATCTTGATCAGCGTATAGATTTTGCCGCCCGAACTCATGATCTCCCGCGTTTCGTCAACGGAAATCGCGTCCAGACCGCAGCCGAAGGAGGTGATCTGGAGGAGATGGAGGGCGGGCGTGTGGGCGGCTACCTTGGCAACCCCGAAGATCCGGTTGGTATAGGCCCACTGGGTGAGCACATTGACCCCTCTGAGGCCCTGATCGGCGGCAAGCGGTATCGCACTTCCCGGAATGACGTCCACCCCCAGCCCGGCCAGCAGTTCCGGCAGGCCATGATTGATCAGCGGATCGGCATGGTAAGGACGCCCCGAGACGACCACACAGAAGGCATGGCGCTCGGCCGCCCGTTCCATCACTCTGGTGGCCTGTCGCTGCAGTTCCCGCTGGAGTTCCCGTTTCGCCTCGATCCCCTTTTCCACCGCCTCGTCGACGCGTCTTTTACCGATCCCGAACCTCTTCAGAAAGAGGTGGAGCTGTTTTTTCAGGAGGGCGACGTCCCGAAAGGCGACCACGGGGCTGTCGATCGGGACCCTGTAACGTCCCTCGGGGTCGATGGCGCTCTTGACGACATCGGGATAACCGGTTACGACGGGGCAGTTGTAGCAGTTTTGCGCATCCGGACCCTCCCGGTCTTCGTAGAGGACCTGGGGATAAAAGATTCGATCCACACCCTTCTCGATCAGGTCCAGGATATGGCCGTGGACCACCTTGCCGGGGAAGCAGATGTTGTCGGACATCACCGTCGCGATCCCCTTTTCATACTGCTTCATCCCGGAAGGTTCGGAGAGGACGACCTTGAACCCGCAGCTTCGAAGCAGCGTGCACCAGAAGGGGAAATTCTCGTACATGTTGAGAACCCGCGGGATGCCGAAGGTAAGGATCGGACTGCCGTCAGGCTCGCAGGGCCTCTCGAAGAGGAGTTTCAAACGGGTCGCAAAGAGATTCTCCCCCTGCCTGCCGCCCTGTCCGCCGTTGCTGAATCGCCGTTCGCATCGGTTGCCCGTGACGTAGCGGCGTCCGCCGACGAAGCGGAGCTGGGTGACCGTGCAGCGGTTCTCGCAGCCCGAACAGGGGAACGTCTGCTTGGCTGCAACGGTCTCCATGGCCTTTTGATCGACCCCCGGGAAGGCCGTCCGGCAGTCCGGCTGGGACTGCTGGTTCTGAAAGGCCGTCAAGGCGGCCCCATAGGCCCCCATCGCCTCGGCGCAATCAGGCCGGACCACGTCCCGCCCGATCAGCACCTCAAAGGCACGCAGGATGGCCGGATTCCGGAAGGTCCCCCCCTGGACGACGATCCTCTCCCCCAACTCGGAGGGATCCTTGAGCTTGAGGACCTTGTAGAGGGAATTCTTGATCACCGAATAGGCCAGACCCGCCGAAATATCGCCCACCGTGGCCCCTTCACGGAGGGCCTGCTTCACCTTGGAATTCATGAATACGGTGCACCGGGTTCCCAGATCGAAGGGTTCGTTCGCCTCACAGGCGAGCCGGGCGAAATCGGCAACGCTGTAGCCGAGCGAACAGGCAAAGGTTTCGATAAAGGAGCCGCAACCCGAAGAACAGGCCTCGTTGACCTGGATATCCGCGACGGCCCCGTCGCGGATATGGATCGCCTTCATGTCCTGGCCGCCGATGTCGAGGATGAAGGAGACATCCGGGGCGAAGCAACGGGCAGCCCGGTAGTGGGCCATCGTCTCCACGACGCCGTCATCCAGATTGAAGGCGGCTTTGACGAGTTCCTCCCCATAACCCGTTACCGCCGTTCTGACGATCCGAGGAGACACTCCGGCCTCAAGACAGCGACGGTGAATCTCGTCGAGGCCGTTGCGGACCGTCCCGACAGCGTCCCCCCCGTTGGGGGCATACCATCGGAAAGCGATACGGCGTTTCTCGTCCATGAGGACGATCTTCGTCGTCGTCGATCCCGAATCGATCCCGAGATAACAGGGTTGTCCATCCAGGAGGCCGAGATCGACCTTCTGGACGGCATAGGTCAGCTGGCGCTCTTCCCAGACCTTGAAGGTGTCACCGTCCCTGAACAGGGGGGCAAGTCGCGCGCCCGCATCGGGGTGTCGGTAGAGACTGCCCTTCTCGAGCAGCTCCAACCATTTCTCCAGGGCAATCGGCTTAGAGGGACTCCCCGGATGCCGGGCGGCCCCTTCAGCCGCAAGCAGTTCCGGATGGTCGCAGGCGGCGACGTCCCTCTCCGGGTCGATGTGGAGCAGACCGATGAAGGCCTCGCGCAGACGGGGGAAGAAGGTCAACGGACCGCCCGCGAACAGGACCTTTCCCTGGACCTCGGAACCGCGTGCAAGGGTGGAGATGACCTGGAGGGCCATCGCATGAAAGACCGACGCCGCGATATCCTCCCTGGGGACGCGATTGGCGAGCAGCGCCTGAATATCCGTCTTGGCGAAGACCCCGCAGCGCGAGGCGATCGGATAGAGCCGGGTGCTCTCCCTCGCCAGCCGGTCGAACTCCTCCAGGGGGATATTCATCAGGAGAGCCATGGATTCGATGAAGGCCCCCGTGCCGCCGGCGCAATTGCCGTTCATGCGGATGTCGGGCTGAAACTGGTCGTCGAAGAAGGCGATCTTGGAATCTTCCCCGCCGATTTCGATCAGCGTGCGGACCTCCGGCCATCGCTGCCGGATCAGCCTTGCGGCGGCGGCCACCTCCTGGACAAAGGGGAAACCGAAGGTATCGGCCACCCCCATGCCGGCCGAACCGGTCAGCACGGCGGCCAGGGTGCAGTCCCCCAGCGCCTGACGGACCTCCGCCAGCAGCGTCTTGAGAGCGGCCAGGGTCTGGGCATGGTGACGCCGATATCCGGAAAAACGGATGCGCCCCTCCTGATCACAGATGACCATCTTGAGGGTGGTTGAACCGATGTCAATGCCGACAGAATAGGGATGATCCATAGGAACCCGACCTGAAAAGGCTTTATCCGGCAGACGGCTCTGACATTCCGGACCATTCTCACACAACTGGACATTTTAATCCAACAGACCGCGATGTCAACCCCCTATGTCACTGACACATGATATGTCCGGTTTGTAAGGTCACCATTGGAGGGTGACCATTGGGGCGGACAGGATTTCCACAGGAGATCCGGAGGATGCGATTTGAAGAGGTGTATTCTGTGTGGAATGAATCACGGTTGACGCAGGAACAGGCGGCATTGGTTTTGGCGGTCAGTGAGCGATAGCGACTGAATTGGTCCTATCTCTGAAGATGGATTTCGACACGCCACGGCCTCGACGGCAACTGCCTGAGCGCCTGTGAAGGCTATCCGAAGGCCCGGATTCAACCCAGGATCGGCAGGGTGAAACGGAAGGCGCTCCCCTTCCCAAGACCTTCGCTTTCCACCCATATCCTGCCGCCGTGCATCTCCACGAGGGTTCGGGTAAGGCTCAGGCCCAGCCCGGTTCCCGGGTATTTCCGGCTCAACGAAGTTTCCAGCTGGGAGAAGGGTTCAAAAATCCGCTCCATATCCTCTTTTCGAATCCCGATGCCGCTGTCGATTACGCTGATTTCCAGTCTTTCCCGGGAAGAACCTGTTTCCCTGGAGTCCTTTTCCCCCCTTTCGGGGATCGTCCGGACGCACAGACAGACCTCTCCCCCGTCCTCGGTGAACTTCACGGCATTGGAGAGGAGGTTGTAGAGGATTTGTTTCAAGCGGAGTTCGTCGGCAGCGAGCGTTTCGGGGATCCGGTCGATTTTCGCCTCCAGACGGATCTTGCGCTTCACCGCCTTGTCCTTGACGATGGAGAGGCTCTGTTCGAAAATCTCCCTGGGGTTGATCCGGGCGGGTTTCAGTTCGAGCTTGCCCGCCTCGATCTTGGCGACATCCAGGATGTCGTTGACCAGGGAGAGCAGGTGCTGGCTGCTCTGGTAGACGTCGCTGAGATACTCCATCTGCGTTTCGTTGAGGTCACCGAAATTTTTCCCCAGCATCAGTTCGGTGAAGCCCATGATATGGTTCAGCGGAGTCCGTAGTTCATGACTCATGTTGGAGAGGAATTCGCTCTTGGCCGCATTGGACGCCTCGGCCGCGATCTTGGCCTGGTAGAGCTGCTCGGCCCGCTTGCGTTCCGAGATGTCGCGGGAGATCCCCAACAGGCCCACGGCCCGGCCCTCCCTGTCCCGCAGGAACGAGGTGCGGATCTCGGCCCAGACCAGGGATCCGTCCTTGTTGTACTGCTGGATTTCGAATATCTTCGACCGGTTGGGATCGGCGCTCCCCTCGGCATCCCTGGCCAACTCCTCGGCAAGCGCCCTGGTCACCTGTTCTAGGGAGTCGGGGGCCAGGGTCTGTTCCAGGGACATGGCCATCGCCTCTTCCACCGTCAAACCGCGCATTTGCATGACTGAGGGGCTGACGTAGGTAAACCGCAGGGGTTCCAGACTCATCGTCCAGATCGTATCGGTCACGTTCTCCGCCAGAAGCCGGTACCGTTCTTCCGAAACCTTCAATTCCGCCATGGTTCCTTCCAGCTTTTCGTTGGCGACCTCGAGCTCGGAAGCGAGTTTGCGGACTTCGTCGTACTTCTCCTGGAGGGTCTGATTGGCCTCCTGGAGATTGTTGATCGCTTTGCGGTAGACGCTGTACCGTTGGAAAATCCGCTTCCAGCGGGACGGTCTTTCCCTGGCGTCCCAACGGATCCGGTAGAGGCATCCACGGCTTCCGTATTTGGGATGGTCCGGCCAAGGCCTTTCCCCGTAACGCTCGCGCGTCACCTGGCATTCAATCTCCTCCACATGGGCCAGCGGCATGTCGAAGATCGTCGGAATGCCGGCGATGATCCCCCGGGTATAGTCGCAGTCGTGGCGGGTTTTCTGGTTGCTGTCGTGGTATCGGTCCTCCAGGAGGACCCAGGAGTCCCCTGTTTCGTGTATATAGACGTCCCCGTTCGCCTTGAGAAGCCGGTTGTAAAAGGGGGCCTGCGTGTAAATCAATCTGGGGCTGTCCAGCAGCCGGGCGATCCAATCCAGGAGCCCCATGGATTCGTAGCGCTTCGAGGCCAGGGCCATCTTGTAGACCGGGTGATTGTCCCCGAGGATCTCGATCATTCGCGCATAGAGGACATGCAGGAACGCGTGGGAAACCCAATTGTTGGTATCTAGGAGATAGGTTTCATCGAGTACAAGGCCCTCCAGCAGATTCCCGAGCGACCCGTGCATCTCCTGGACGTACATGATCAAGGTACGCGTGATCCGGCAGCTGATCTCCCTTTTCGTTGCCGAAGCAAAGTCCATGGAGCCCAACCCGTCTCTGTAAGGGAATCACCGACCGGTAAGTTGCTCGGGTCCCCATCCCCAGGGGCATGGGAATCCGGCCAGTTCTACTGGAATCCTCTCAATCTCTTCTATAGAGAAATTCGGCAGCCCCGTCAAGGCCGAACCCCGAAGCGGGGTGACGGAACGTCGCCCAAGGAAGGGATCAATCGATCAGACGATAGGCCTTGCCGCGGAAAAGCCGTGAACAGGCCTCGACAACCCCGGGATCGTAGAGAATCCCGCTGTTTTTCCCGATTTCGTCGAGGGCGTCTTCGATCGTCCTGGCCGGACGGTGTGGCCGATGGGAGGCGATGGTCTCTACGACATCCGCCACGGCCAGGATTCTGGACAGGAGGGAAATGGCCTCTCCCTTCAGCCCGGCTGGGTATCCGGAGCCATCCATCCGCTCGTGATGCTCCACGACGATCCTCGCGACGGGCCATGGGAAATCGATGTCCTTGAGGATCTCGTATCCGGTCTGGGGGTGGGTCTTGATCAGTTGGTATTCGATCTCCGTCAGGGCGACGGGTTTGCTGAGGATCTCCGCCGGTATGGAGATCTTGCCGATATCATGGATGACGGCCGCCAAACGGACCCCTTCGATCTCTTCGGGGGGAAGCCCCATTTCCACAGCAATGGCATGGGCAAGATCGGCTACCCGCCGCTGATGGCCTGCCGTGTAAGGATCCCTCGTTTCGACCGTCGCAGCCATCGCCTGTACGGTGGCCTCCAAGGCCTTCCTCAGCCGCTCGTAGCCCTCCGTCATGGCCGATTCCGCCCGCTTGCGCGCCCTGTGGAATTTCTCCTCGCTCTGCCTGAGGGCCTCCTCGGCACGCCTCCGGTCCGTGACGTCTCTGGCAAGGGAGATGAACGAAACGACCTTTCCATCCTGAAAGAT
>CAYOGU010000045.1:0-15245 GCA_964403345.1 uncultured Syntrophus sp.
CTAACCTTTCCTGAAGGCCGCATCCCCGCCACGAACGCGGGGTGCGGCCCCCTCCATCACGTATAAGAAACGGAAACCAACCAATTCCGGATTCCGATGGGAAGCCCTCCGCAGTGCATATCCCTGGCATGGGAAGGCCTTTTGCCGGCAGTATGAGGCTTGGGGTGGACGACGAGGATCCCTTTGGACCGCTGGGAACGAATCGGCTCGAGATCCCCGAAGTCCGAAAATTCGATCTTGATATTCCTCTGTTTTCGCGATATTTTATAAACTAATGCCACCGTTAGGGAGGGTATTCGGACGGGGCACCTTCCGCCCGCCTGATGGGGTAAGATGACCGAAAAATCCGACATCCGCAGGGAGATCCTCCAGCAGAGGGACACGATGACCCGGTCCCGAATCGCCGAGGAGAGCCGTGCGGTCCTGGAGCGCCTGATTTGTCTGGGGCCGGTCCAGCGGGCTTCTATGGTGATGGCCTATCTGAGTTTCAAAAGCGAGGTCGTCACCGATGGATTGATCATCTGGGGCCTGAAGGGGGGCAAAAGGATCGCCGTCCCCCGCTGCGACCCCGAAAGTCGGGAATTGACTCCCTGCCTGATCGGCGGACTGGACGAAGTGGAGTCGGGCCATTACGGGATCCGGGAGCCGAAGGCCCAACATTGCCGAACCGTGCCGGCAGGGGCCATCGACGCGGTCATCGTTCCCGCCGTCGCCTTCGATCGGCAGGGATACCGGATCGGCTACGGGGGCGGATATTACGACCGCTTTCTGAAGCAGGCGCCGCGGGCCGTCAGGATCGGGATCGCCTATGCCTGCCAGATCGTGGATCGGATCCCGGCGGCCGATCATGATATCCCGATGGACGGCATCGTAACCGGGGAGGAGCTCATCGTCCCGAGCGGGGCCCGTCCGGGGGTTGCTTTTTGAAGTAGTCTTTCATTTTCCCTTGACATCACGCCGGGATCGGAGCAAGATGCCGGACATTTTATTTTCTGGATGAGGAGAGACATGGAGGAAGAGAAACGGATTGAGGAAGAGGAGGGCGCCGAGAAGAGCTTTGCCGAGCTGCTCGGTGAAAGCGAGCCGGAGCGTGGCTGGCTCAAACCGGGGCAGCGCATGGAGGCGGTCATCGTGAAGATCTCGCCGGACTGGGTCTTCATCGACGTGGGAGGCAAACACGAGGGTCACCTGGACCGCCGCGAGTTCGTCGACAAGGAGGGGAACCTGACCGTCCAGGAAGGCCAGACCATCCGGGCCTATTTCCTGTCGTCCCATAACAACGAGAAACTCTTCACGACGAAGGTCAGCGCCGGCGAAGCGGGCCGGGCCGTGCTCGAGGACGCCTGGCGGGGCGGGATCCCCGTGGAAGGGCTGGTCGAGAAGGAGGTCAAGGGTGGCTTCGAGATCCGCGTTGCCGGCGAGGTGCGGGGCTTCTGTCCCTTCTCACAGATGGGGCTCTTCCGTGTGGCGACGCCAGCCGACTGGGTCGGCCAGCGACTGATGTTCAAGATCATCGAATTCGGCGAGCGGGGGCGCAACATCGTCCTGTCACACCGGGCGATCCTCGAGGAGGAGCAGGCCAAGCGTCGCGATGCCCTGAAAGAATCCCTGAGGGAGGGGCAGACCGTCAAGGGGACCGTGGTTTCGCTCCAGAAATTCGGTGCCTTCGTCGAACTTGGCGGGGTCCAGGCCCTCATCCCCATCTCCGAGGTCGCCTGGGAACACATCGGCAACATCTCCGAGAAGCTGAGCGTCGGACAGGAGGTCGAGGCCGTCATCCTGAAACTGGACTGGGACAACAACCGCATCTCTCTGAGTCTGCGCTCGACCCAGGCCGATCCGTGGGATCAGGTCGAGAAGGAATTCCCGGCAGGGGCGTCCTTTACCGGGACGGTGGCCCGTCTGACCAAGTTCGGTGCCTTCGTGACCCTGATCCCCGGCGTGGATGGCCTGATCCACATCTCCAAACTGGGCCGGGGCAAGAGGATCACCCATCCCTCCGAGGTCCTCAAGGAGGGAGAACCGGTTGCCGTCACCATCGAGAAGATCGATCGGGAGGGAAAGCGGATCTCGCTGGCCCTCACGGGCGAGGTCGAGGAGGAAAAGGCCGAGGCGATAGAGGATTTTCAGAAATACGTGGGCAAGGCACCCGGCTCCTTCGGTTCCCTCGGCGAGGCCTTCCAGAAGAAGATGGGGACAAGGGGCCGGAATTAATAACGGTTCCGAAACCACGGTCTCAATCCGATGAGCGTTGATCTGGATGCAAAGATCCGGCACGCCCCCCGGAGCCCCGGTGTCTACCTTATGAAGGATGCCGAGGGCGAGATCCTCTACGTGGGGAAGGCCCGGGACCTGAAAGCGAGGATCCGGGCCTACTTCGCCCGCACCGACAGCCGGGCGATGATCCCCTTTCTCGTCTCGCGGGTCCGCGATGTGGCCTTCATCATCACGGAGACCGAAAAAGAGGCCCTGATCCTCGAAAACAACCTGATCAAAGAGCACCGGCCCCGGTATAATGTCGATTTCCGGGACGACAAGTCCTACTTCCACATCCGGATCGATCTTTCCGAGGCTTTCCCCCATTTTCAGCTCGTCCGCCGGCCGAAGCGGGATGGTGCCCGTTATTTCGGCCCCTATCCTTCCTCGGCTGCCGCCAAGGAAACCCTCCGCTTCCTCCAGACGATCTGCCCGCTCAGGACCTGCCGCGACCGCGAACTCAAGGGGCGACGCCGTCCCTGTATCGAACGGGAAATCGGACGCTGCGCCGCCCCCTGCGTGGGCCTCGTTGATGCGGCGGCCTATCAAGGGCTCGTGAAGGACGCCGTCGCCTTTCTCGAGGGGCACGGCAAGGCCCTGATCGACGAGTTGCGCATCCGGATGGAGGCCGCTTCGGAGGCCCTCCGCTATGAGGAGGCCGCTGCCCTCCGGGACCGGATTGCGGCCGTTGAACACACCCTGGAGAAACAACGGGTCGTCTCGATGACTGTCCAAGGCGACCGCGACGTCTTCGGCCTTCACCGGGAGGATGACTGGACGCAAGTCTTTGCCCTCTTTGTCCGGGGCGGCCGGGTCGTCGGCCAGAAGGTCTTCCCACTGATCCGCCTCCGCGCCGAGACCGGCGAGCTCCTATCGTCCCTGCTCGTGCGCTACTACGACGGGGCGGCGGAGATCCCCGACGAGATCGTCCTGCCGTTGCGGCCGGAGGATTCCGGGGTGATGGCCGAATGGCTGGCCGAGAAGCGGGGCCGGTCCGTGAGCCTTGTCGTCCCGAAACGGGGAGAAACCCGGGCGCTTCTGGGAATTGCCCAGAGAAACGCCGAGAACACCCTGCGGACCGCCCGGCTGGCCGACGACGGCAGGCCGGAGGATGCGCTAAGGCTGCTGGCGGAAAAGCTCGGTCTTGGCAAGCCTCCCCTGCGGATCGAATGCTTCGACATCTCCAATCTTGGCGGGAAGTATGCGGTCGGGTCGCTGGTCGCCTTTCATGGGGGGCTCCCCGCGAAGGCGGGCTACCGCCGTTTCAGGATCCGGACGGTCCCAGGGGCCGATGACTATGCCATGATGTATGAGGTCCTCAAGAGGCGCTATGCTGCCGGCCGTGAGGCCCTCCCCGACCTGATCATGGTGGACGGGGGAAAGGGGCAACTCGGCGTCGCCATGGCTGTGCTCAGGGATCTGGCCATCGAGGGGATCGATGTGATCGGCCTGGCCAAGGAACGGGACGAGCCGGCCGTCGGGTCTTCATGCCAGTTGCCTGCCGTCATGCCCGAAGCGGCCGATTCCCGGGAGGCCTCTGCAGATGCGGCCGTCTACAGGCTCCATCCCTCTGCACGGCGTCGGGAGGAGACGGAGGTTCCTTCCCCGGACCGTGGCCGCCGACCGCCAGGGGGAGGAGGCAGAGGGGAAGACCGTGTCTATCTGCCCGGACGCAAGGATCCGGTCTACCTCTCCCGTTGGCCGGCCGCCCTCTTCCTTCTCCAGCGGGTCCGCGATGAGGCCCATCGCTTTGCGCTGGCCTACCATCGGAAGGTAAAGGAAAAGGAGGATCTCCGATCGCTCCTGGACCGGATCCCGGGGATCGGTGCTCTGAGAAAAAAGGCCCTCCTCGTCCACTTCGGAGACGTCGGACGGGTCAGGGCGGCATCGATCCAGGATCTGCAGCAGGTCGAAGGGATCGGTCGGGAGACGGCCCGTCGGATCCGGGAGTTTCTCGATGCCGGAAACCCAACCGGTCCCGCTCAATAAAGGGCCGGCGACGCAGGGGGCTCGGCGGGTCGCAAGAAAATCCTTGACTTATAGCGGAAGGCATATTAAGTGTCCCCCGACTGAAGGGGAGTAGCTGTTCGGGCAAGGTCAACACGCTGGCGTGAGCCTGGCCTTGCCGTTGGTGAGAAACCAATCAGCGAGACTTTCGGTGTGACAGAGGGGTCATGCCGGGGTCTCGTTTTTTTGTGGAGAAAAAGGTCTGCCGTGACCCTGTTTGTCGCTTCCTTTTTATTCGTGGTCTTGGCCGAGATGGGAGACAAAACCCAGCTTCTGGCCATGGCCTTTGCGACCCGTTTCCCTGCCCGGACGGTTCTGGCCGGCGTTTTGGCGGCCACGCTCGTCAATCACCTGCTGGCGGTGGTCCTGGGGAGTTTCCTGACGGATTTCATTCCCATGAACGCCGTCCAGATCGCCGCCTCCGCCTCCTTCATCCTCTTCGGCCTCTGGACGCTCAGGGGCGATGAACTGGAAGGGGAGGACAGACGTTACCGCTTCAGTCCTTTCTGGACGGTGGCCGTGGCCTTTTTCTTTGCCGAGATGGGGGACAAGACCCAGTTGGCGACCGTGGCGCTTGCGGCCAAGTACCGGTCGATCCTCCCCGTCTGGATGGGGACGACAACCGCCATGCTGGTGGCGGACGCCTTCGGGATCACCGTGGGAGTGGTCCTGGGAAAGAAGATCCCCGAGCGTTTCGTAAAATGGTTTGCCGCCGTGATCTTCGTTCTCTTCGGGATCATCGGCCTTTACGATGCGCTTCCAAGGACTTTTCTGACCCCGCCGGTCATGATCGCCGGCTTCTTGATCATCGTGGCTCTGGTCCTGATCGTGGTCCTGCGGTCGCGGCAGCGGGTTCCACCGGCCGGCGTGACGGAGGGAGGGGCTGGGAAAGGGGAGGGGCCTAGCCCCGGATATCCAGAAGAGCCCCCAGCGTCTCGTCCTCGGCCTTGATCACCTCAAGGTTGGCCCGGTACATCTGAGAAGTCATGACGAGTTCCTGCATCTGCTCTTCCAGGCTTACATTGGACGATTCAGAGGTTTCCGACCCCTCTGCGTCCTGAAGCGGCGTTCCCGGCGTTTCGGTCTGGCTGATCGTGACCTTGACGCCTGCGGGATAGGCCTCCTGGGTTTCGACACGGCTTGCCTTGAATCCGTCCGTGTTGACATTGGCCGTGTTGTTGGCCGTGACCTCCATCTTCTTGTCGAGGGTCCTGAGGGCCGTCATCGCCGTATTGATTGCCAGAGACATACTGTCACCTCACAGAGACTTCATCCTATCTCTTATCGGCAGGCCTCTTGCTAAACTTTAGCCTTTTGTGACTACGAAGGCTCAATCAAGGACGATGGCCTGATCGGTCAATAAAAGTGGTTGTGCCGCCCCCTCTTTTTTTGATAGGACGTTGATCGGTGATGGGGAATGGCTCCATCCTTGTTCAGGCATCTGCCCAGGGGACGGGCCGGCCGGCCCGGTGATTCGAATCGACGGGGAGGGAACGATGGATGTGGAGGAAATTCTGGAGGAGGCCGCCGGACGGTGCGAGGGGTACCGCCTGAAGGGATACCATTGTTCGGAGTCCAGCCTCAGGGCCTGTTCCGAGGTCTTGAAGATTCCCCTCTCCGAGGAGATTCTGCGCGTGTCGAGCGGTTTCAGGGGCGGCGGCGGGGGATACGGGGATCGCTGCGGGGTCGTGGAGGCGGGGATCATCCTGATCTCCCATCGCTACGGCCGGATTGATCCGGAGGTCGATGTTTCGGGGTACAGCTATCTCATTCGGCTTCTCCACGATCGGTTCAACGAGGTCATGGGCGGCTACTACTGCCGGATCCTGCAGCCCTTCGCCTATTATCTCAGCGGTCCAGCCCAGAACTGCTCCCATGTCTACAGAAAGGGGGCCCGGATCGTCACCAAACTTCTCTTGGAGGCGGACCAACTCATCCGGGAGATGCCGGAGTGCGAGCGGTACGTCAACGAGCGGTACGTCAAGAAGACGGGCTGAGCGCGGCTCTCCCGTCTGGCTTGGGTTTGAGGGGCTGCTTGGCCACGACGGCCAGATTGTCCCGGTGGATGACCTCGTCGTAATCCTTGTAACCCAGGACCTGCTCGATCTTGGCGGTCTTGAGCCCCATGATCTTCCGGATTTCGTCGGCGCTGTAGTTGACCAGTCCCTTGGCGATGGGATTTCCCGACGGATCCACGCAGGTTACCGGGTCGCCGAGGGCAAAATCTCCTTCGACCTGCGTCACGCCGGAAGGAAGCAGGCTCTTTCCATCTTCCACGAGCGCCGTTTTGGCGCCCTCGTCGATAAAGATCCGTCCTCTCGCCCTGAGGGTAAAGGCGATCCAGTATTTCCGGCTGTTGAAATGGTTCTCCATGGGCAGGAAGAGGGTTCCCCTTTCCTTGCCGTCCAGGATCTCTTGCAGGACGCCGGGATGCCGTCCTGGGGCGATGATGTAGGGGATCCCGAAGGCCGTGACCTTCTTGGCAGCCAGGACCTTGCTCTTCATCCCGCCACGGCCGACGGAGGTGCCCTCCTCCGTGGCGACGGCCTCGATCTCCGCGGTGCACTCCGTGACCAGGGGGATGAGCTTCGCCTTTTTGGAGTCATTGGGGTTTCGGTCGAAGAGGCCCTCGGTGCTGGTCAGGTTGATGACCAGATGGGCCTCGGCAATATTGGCCACCATGGCGGCCAGGTGATCGTTGTCGCCGAATTTGATCTCGTCAACGGCCACCGTGTCGTTCTCGTTGATGATCGTGATGACTCCCCATTCCAGGAGGGTGAACAGGGTATTGCGGATGTTGAGGAAGCGCTTGCGGTCGGTGATGTCGCTCATCGTCAGGAGGACTTGGCCGACGAAGAGGCCGTGCTTGCCGAAGGCATTCGAGTAGACCCGCATCAAGCGGCCTTGCCCGACCGCCGCGGCCGCCTGCTTCTGGGGGATACTCTTGAGCTTTCCCTCGATTCCCAGGCGATGCTTGCCGGAGGCGATGGCCCCTGAACTGACCAGGATGATTTGACAGCCCCGCTCCCTAAGGGCTGCGATGTCGTCCACGAGCTGTTCGATGATGGTGAGGTCGAGTCCGTCTTCGCCCGTCAGGACGGCGCTGCCGACCTTGACTAGAACCCTGCGGACATTGGAGAGTATCTCTTTTCTCGTCATTCTGGCTGCTCCTGCGATGCTGCCCCGTCCGCTCCCGCATCCACCGGGGGACGGCGCGGCGGTATGTGCAGGAGGAGTTCCCTGAGCAAATCCTGGATCCCTTCTCCCGTTGCCGCCGAAAAAGTCAGTAATTTTATGCCCTTTTTGCTAAAAATGTCAATATCCTTTTTCATCCTCTCGCGGGTGACGGTCAGGTCCCTTTTGCTGATCGCCACGACCTGAGGTTTAGCAAGGAGACCGGGGCTGAAGAGTTCCAACTCCCGGTTGATCAATTCGTAGTTCCGCCAGCCGCCTTCGTATGTTTCCAATGAGATATCGATGATGTGGAGCAGTACCGCGGTTCGTTCGATGTGGCGCAGGAAACGCGTTCCCATGCCCAGGCCCGTGTGTGCCCCCTCGATCAGCCCCGGGATATCGGCGATGACGAAGGGTTCCTGGTCCCTGTACTGGACCACGCCCAGCTGAGGGACGAGGGTTGTGAAGGGGTAGTCGGCAATCTTGGGACGCGCAGCCGAAACCTTGGAGATGAAGGTCGATTTGCCCACGTTCGGAAGCCCGATGATCCCAACATCGGCCAGGAGCCGAAGCTCCAGTTCGATCCACCGGTCCTGGCCGGGGATTCCGGGCTGGGCGAAGCGGGGGACCTGACGGGTGGCGGTGGCGAACCTGGCATTTCCCCGGCCGCCGATACCGCCCTTGGCGGCGACGAAAATGGCCCCGTCAACGGTCAGATCGGCCAGCAATTCCCCGGTTTGGGAATCCCGGACGGTCGTACCCACCGGGACGACGATCTCCACATCCTCGGCGTCCCGACCGGTCCGTTTGGCCCCCTCCCCGTGGCCGCCGTGTTTGGCCACATGGTGCTGGCGATACTTGTAGTCCAAGAGGGTCCGTCGGTTTGCAGAAGCCCGGATGATAACGTCCCCGCCCTTGCCCCCATCCCCACCGTCCGGTCCTCCATGGGGGACATACTTCTCCCGCCGGAAGCTGACACATCCGCGACCGCCGTCGCCCGCCTTGACGTAGATCTTTGCCTCGTCGATGAATTTCATGGGATTGGCCGGTGTCTGCTTATATCATGGGCAGGGGCGGTGACGCCACAAGGGCATGCCGCGGGACTGGAACATCCTTATGGTCCTCCGGTCCATGATCGGTCATGGATGACACAAACCAACCCTTGGGTCCATCACTGCAGGTGATGCCTTAGATGGTTGATCGACAGGGGAGATTGCTCTTTGAGGTGGATCCGGTCCGTTAAAGCTTTCGCACTTCTACGGCCGCCTGGCCCTTCTGCTCCTGCTTGATTCCGAACTCGACTCGGTCTCCTTCGGCCAGGCTGCGGAACCCCTCGGCGATGATGGAACTATGATGGACAAACACGTCATCTCCCGATTCACGGGAGATAAAACCATAACCCTTCTTGTCGTTGAACCACTTGACGATTCCTGTTTCGCGCCCGTTATCACCCATTTTTCCCGGTCCCCTCCTTCGTAGTGAGAAAAAAGCTACGCTGATGCGTAGACGCTGATCTTCTTGCGCTTCTTGTCAAGTCTCTCAAACTTAACGGTTCCGTCGATCTTTGAAAAAATGGTGTAATCTTTGCCCAGCCCCACATTGTTGCCGGGATGAAATACGGTGCCGACCTGGCGAACGATGATGGCCCCGGCACTGATCCGTTCCCCGCCGTAGACCTTGACACCCCGCCGTTGGGAGTTGCTGTCCCTTCCATTCCGGGAGCTTCCCTGTCCTTTTTTGTGTGCCATAACGTCCTCCCCCTAAATGGATATCTCCTTGATCTTCATGCTGGTCAGCTGCTGGCGGTGTCCGTTCTTCTTATGGAACCCCTTGCGCTTCTTGGTCTTGAACACGATGAGCTTGGTGGCCTTGTCTTGGGCGACGATCTCGCCGACCACCTTCGCCCCTTCCACAACGGGCCGACCGACCCGGATCTCCTCTTCCTTGCCGACCATCAGGACTTGGTCGAAGACCACCGCGTCACCCTTGGCGCCGCTGATCTTTTCGATGGCGATCACGTCTCCTTCGGAAACCCTGTGTTGCTTGCCGCCCGTTTTGATGACTGCGTACATGGCTCATATCCCTCTTGGAAAAATTTTGACTTTGCACCATAACGAAAAAAGGGCGCATTTGTCAATAGAATTTATGCATTTTCCTGGAAAAAGATTTGCCGGTCGCCCGGTCCTGCATAATCGGCCATGTCGGTACCGGTCTTGACGATCCGGGTTTTGTGGAGGGTTTCAGCGGAAAGTCCGAGGACGCCGGTAAGAAACTCCGCCGGTCGGACCGTCCCCTGCGGGCCAAAACGGGCCTTGAGAATGACCCGGCGCGAGGGGCGATCCAGGATCGCTTCCAGCACGAGCGGCCGGATCTCCTTGAGGACCTTTTTCCCTTCCATATCCCGCGTGACGCTGAAGCTCTCCGCTCCGAGGAAGGCCCGGAGAGAGTCGTCGATCCCGTCGATCTCGGTTCCGTTGAGATCGGCCGGGAGGAGGAGCTGATAAGTGAAACCGACGATCAGTTCCGCCAGGGAGAAGGACCGTGGGGGGAGTTCCCGGATCGCCGTCACCCTCATGCCAGACGGCAGGCCCCGATTGATCCTTTCCGTCAGGGCGGCCCCCTCCGTCTGGGGATCGTGGATCCGAATGTCGACGAATTCCCCCTGGCTCTCCATGCCGACGGAGGTGGCTCCGGCGAAGGAGATCCGTGGATGGGGGTGGAAGCCCTGCGAATAGACGAAGGAGATTCCCCCGAGGAGCATGGCCCGGCTGAGGGCCGCGGAAATCTCCAGGTGGGAGAGATACCTGGCCGGGCCCAGTTTGGTGAAGCGGATGCGGAGGGTCTTTTCCGAGCCCCCGCCGGTGCTCGGTCCGGCGTAGGCGGAGTCGAGGCCCCCCACAGGGGCGTCTGCCGGGACGGTGACCACACGGACCTTTTCATGATCGCACACGCCGCAGAGGCTGCAGGTGCCCCTCCTGCAATCCGGCGTCGTTTCCCCCTTTTCGGCCTTTTCGGCCTCGGCGGCCAGAAATTCCCGGCTGACGCCGGCCGAGATTCGTTCCCAGGGGAACACCTCGTTTGCGAAACGTCCCCGAAGGGAATCCTCGGCCTTGATCCCTGTCCGGCGAAGGGCCTCCTCCCAGAGGTCGAACCGCAAACGGTCGGACCAGCCGTCGAAGCGGCATCCCAGCCGGTAGGCCGTTTCGAGCAGCGGCGCGGCCTCCTCGCCACACCGGGAGAGAACCCCTTCGAGGAGACTCATCCGGGCGTCGTGCCATTTGACGGCGATGTTCCGGTTTTTCAGCCTCTTGCGGAAAAAATCCTGGCGCTCGGCGATCTCCCCGACGCCGATCTGGCGTTGCCACTGGAAGGGGGTATGGGCCTTCGGGACGAAGGTCGACAAGCTCACCGTGACCTGTCCCCGGTTCTGAGCCGTCCGGAGGACCTTCCCGGCCAGGTCGGCGATTCCCTCCATGTCCTCGTCCCGTTCGCCGGGAAGGCCGAGCATGAAGTAAAGTTTGACGGACTTCCATCCGGCGGCAAAGACGCGTGTCGTCGTGGCCAGGAGTTCCTCTTCCGTGTTCCCCTTGTTGATGATGTCCCTGAGCCGCTGGGAACCTGCCTCGGGGGCCAGCGTGAAGTTCGTCTTCCGGACGCGGCGGATCGCCTCGATCAGCTTCGGCGTGAGGGTCTCGACACGGAGGGACGGGAGGGCGAGGGCGACCCGTCTGGCGTAATAGCGGTCCACGAGGGTCTTGAGCAGGGGTTCGATCAGGGTGTAGTCCCCGGAGCTCAAGGAGAGGAGCGAGACCTCGTCGTGTCCCGTCGCCCGGAGCATCGCCTCGGTCATCTCCTCCAGGACCGCCGGCGTCCGTTCCCGAAGGGGGCGCCATACCATCCCCGCCTGGCAGAAGCGGCAGCCGCGGGTGCAGCCCCGGCCGATCTCAAGGGTGACCCGGTCGTGGATCGTCTTCATCAGGGGGACGACCGGGCAGACCGGAAGACGCCAGGAATCGAGATCCGTGATGATCCGCTTTTCGATTCGCTCGGAGCCGGTGTGGACGGCCGGTACGTAGACGCCCTTCAGGGCGGCCATGGCCTCAAGCCGATCCTGCCTTCTGCCTCCCCGGGCGCGGACGTCCATGTCAGCGGCGGCGATTTCGGCGATGACCTCCTCCCCCTCGCCGATGACGAAGGCGTCGATGAAGGGACTCATCGGGGCGGGGTTGAAGGCGCAGGGGCCTCCGGCGATGATCAGGGGGTGATCTTCGTTGCGCCCTTCGCTGCGCAGGGGGATTCCCCCTAGGTCGAGCATCATCAGGACATTGGTGTAGGAGAGCTCGTACTGGAGGGAAAAACCGACGATGTCGAAGGCCGTCAGCGGCTTCTGGGATTCCAGGGAGCAAAGGGACCGTCCGCGGCTGCGCAGCAGGCTCTCCATGTCGGGCCAGGGGGCGTAGCAGCGTTCGCAACGGACCTCGGGCAGACCGTTCAGGACGGCGTAGAGGATCTGGAGGCCCAGGTGGGACATGCCGACCTCGTAAGTGTCTGGAAAGGCCAGGGCGAAACGGAGGCGGCAGGGTCGCTCCTGATCGCAGCGGGCGTTGACCTCGCCGCCGGTGTAGCGACTGGGTTTTTCCACGGCGAGCAGGAGTTCGCCGAAATCGGATTGAAACGGTTCAGCCATGGTCATGTCTCTTTCGGATTGGCCTTCCGGCGGTAGGGATCCCTCAGGATCTCACGGTGTTTTGCCAGGGCGAAGGCCCGGCGGAAATGGGGTCGTTCCAGGTATGGGAGCAGATCCTTGCAGAAGATCTCGCCGAATTCGGTTCGAAGACGGTCCGCCTCTCCGAGGGGAACGAAGCTCCGGATCATCCGGCTTTCAAAGGCCAGCTCATCGCCGCAGATCTCCCAGACCTTCCTGTAATCGTCGGGGCAGGCAAAGTCTTCCGGCTTCAGCGGAATGGGGACCTTGAAGAGAAGCTCCACCTTCTCCGTATCGGAGGCAACGGAGACCGAAAGGACCCAAACCTCGACGGTCAATCCGTTCGTCAAGGGGATCTTTTCCAGACAGCGCATTGTTCCTAAAAGGCTTCCTTCCTGTCGAGATACACTCTGTCGTCCTCCTATCATCTTTGCCCTTGACCTGCAATGCCGTTCCGCCTATATATCGGCCGAAATCCGGTAAGTCGGGAAAATTCTTCCAGTCCCCCGTGTCGGGAGCGGAAAGAGGAAAACGTCTGATATCGCATGAAACGCCTCTCCACCTCTGCCAGCCGGGTAACGGCAAGTCCTGCGGGGCCTGTTGCGGCATCTACAATTATGCCGACAGTTCCCGCTCGGCCCTCGAAGCCCGTCTAGGGCTTCGGACAGAGCGGTTCCGTCGTTGCGTCCGGGGGACTGCGGACCTACCGGCATTCTCAATCGCCATCCGGGACGCTGAGGATCAAACCCGACGCTTTGAAGAGATCTACTGCTGCGAATACGTGGGATTTCTCGATGCCGACCGGAGTCTCGTGGGATGCCTGCTCCACCCCGCCCAGAACGGAGGGGTCGATATGAGGGACGTTTCCTTCTACGGTCAGGAACTCTGCCACGGCCATCTCTGCCCCAGCCACCACTTTCTCAGCGCGACCGAAAAGGGGGTGGTGATGGATCTTCTTGACGACTGGTACCTCTACGGCCTGGTCGTCACCGATATCGATCTGGTCAAGGAATATCTGCGCCACATCAGCGACTCACTGGGCGAAACGCCAGACCGCGCCTGGTTCCGGGAAGGACCCGCCCGTGTCGTTGCCCGCCGTTTCTTCTCGCTGAAACTGACCTGGCCTTTCCGTTCCGATGAGGTCCGTCGGTTCGGGCGGTTCTATTTCGACGGCTCCCAGCATATGATCCGTCCCATCGATTACGCCGCCCTCGGTTGCGAGCGCTCTCGGTACGATGGGATCTTCCTCAGTCTCTCTTCTGAATTCCATAACCATGCCGATGTGGAGCTGGCGGAAAGGATGATCCGGGAGAACATCGAAGCCCTGGTCGCCCTCTGGGAGACGCCGCCCTGATTTTCGTTGACAGCGCGTCCGCGGTCGTTTAGTGTTGGCAAAATTCCTTCCCTGCGGGGCCCGCAGGGAGGAAGTGATGCGAGCAATTCGGATCCGGGAGCGACGGGATGGTGGAGGGCAAACCAGAGATCCTCTTTTCGAAAGCGGTCATCAAGGGGCGGGTAGGGGAGCTTGCCCGACGGATCTCCCAGGATTACGCAGGGAGGGATCTCCTGGTCGTCGGCGTCCTCAAGGGGGCCTTCGTCTTCATGGCCGACCTGGTCCGCGGACTCGATATCCCGTGTCAAGTCGATTTCGTCCGTCTGGCCAGCTACGGGGCCGGTTCGACCAGCTCGGGCAAGGTCCGGATCACCAAAGACCTGGAGACGGACATCGCTGGTCGGCATGTCCTGATCGTGGAGGATATCGTCGATACGGGACTGACCCTTGCCTGGCTGGCGGAAACGCTTCGACAGAGGCAACCTGCCTCCATTCGGGTCTGCGCCTTCCTGGACAAGAGCCAGAGGCGCCAGGTCCCTTTCACGGCCGACTATGTGGGCTTCACCATCCCTGACGCCTTCGTGGTCGGCTATGGGTTGGATTTTAACGAGGACTTCCGTTTTCTGCCGGATGTTTGCGTTCTCAGAGAGATCGCGTGAGAGGGAGGAACTATGATCATTCAGTGTCGGAAGTGTGAAACACGGTTCCGGTTCGACGAGTCCCTGATCGAAGGAGACGGAGTCTGGGTGCGTTGCAGCCGCTGCCAGGAGGTCTTCTTCCAGGAGCGTGCCCCCGGCCAGATGGTCCCTCCTGCGGAAACCGGTGAACCGGAGATCCCTTCCATCCGGATCAGCGAGGCCAGACGCATTCCAGGGGAGAGCTTCGCCCTGGCCGACGAAGGACCTTCCGGGCCGGAGGGGGAACGTACCACGCCCACCGACGAAAAGGGGGCCGGCGAGGGGAGCCCCGAGATCGATATGGAACCTTCACCTTCCGGGATTGGAACGGTCTTGGAGGAACCGACTCCCGGGCCGGACGAAGAGACCCGCGAAGCAGAGGCCCCTCCTGAGGCAAAACCGGAGGGAAGACGGTGGGGACGGGCTCTGCTGAGGATATTCGCCATGCTGATCCTGGCGGCCCTGATCGCGGGAGGGGTCTATCTCTGGCTCTTCCCCGAGGCGCAGCAGAGGGTCCTCGAGTCGGCAGCCCCCTGGCTCAGAGAAATCCCGGGCATGGAAAAGATCATCGGGAAGGCCGACAAGGCATCGGAAACGGCACTGACACCGATCCGTCTCAAGGATGTCCGGCAGCGCTCCATGACGAATCTCCTCATGGGGAACCTCACCGTGATCGAGGGGATTGCTGTCAACCAGTCCCCCTACCCCTTGGCGAAGATTCGGATCCGTCTGGTGATCTCTGACGCCTACGATGTCGTTCTGGGGGAGCGGATCGCCTACTGCGGAAACATTCTGACGGACGCCGAGCTCAACACTCTGGCGGAAGCCGAGATCCTGCGGGAACTCTCCACGCCCCAAGGAACCGATTTCCCCAATGACAAGATCGCTCCGAACGGCGGCGAGATTCCCTTCATGATCGTTTTTTCGCAAGAGCAGGCCGGGGCCATCAAGACGGTGGTGATGCCCGCAGGTGCCGAACGGGCAATGTGATTTCCCCTTGGATTGGAAATGAAGGGCGCGGCCGCCAGGACCGCGCCCTTTTTATTCAGCCGCATAAAACTCCAGACTCCAGTCTGGAGATGGAGCGGCTACC
>CAYOGU010000046.1:0-15099 GCA_964403345.1 uncultured Syntrophus sp.
GAGAAGGTGGAGCCGGAGGCCCTGACGGCCCTTCTGAACGACTACCTCTCGGCGATGACGGACATCATCCACGAGGAGGGGGGAACGGTGGACAAGTACGAGGGCGATGCGATCATCGCCTTCTGGAACGCACCCCTTCCGCAGGAGGATCACGCGGTCCGCTGCGTCCGGGCGGCCCTGCGCTGCCAGGCGAAATTGTCCGAGTTGCGGCCTTTCTTCCGCGAGAGGATCGGAAGGGACCTCAGGATGCGGATCGGAATCAACAGTGGGCCGGCGGTGGTCGGAAACATGGGTTCGCACACCCGTTTCGACTACACGATCCTCGGCGACGCCGTGAACCTCGCCTCCCGCCTGGAGGGGATCAACAAGCAGTTCGGAACCTACACGATCTGCTCCCGGGCGACCATGGAGCTCCTGGGCGGGGCCTTCCCCTGCCGCGAGCTTTCGCGGGTCTCGGTGGTCGGCCGCAAAGAGGCCGTCGTGATCGACGAGCCGATGTTCCCCGGGGAGTACGAGGCCCGCCGGCAGGACCTGGCCCTTTTTGCCCGGGGCCTGGCGGCCTTCTACGAGGGCCGCTTCGACGAGGCGGGGGCCCTCTTCGCGGCCCTCGCGGAAAGGGATCCCGCAGCCCGGGCCTACCTGGAGAAGTGCCGCTCCCTTGCCGCGCAGCAGCCAGAGGCCTGGCAGGGGGTCTGGGTCGCGACGACCAAGTGACGGATAAAATCGTTGACTTCAACCGGTCAAAGTGATAGGGGAAATCTCCCTTAGACGGGAGGAAGGGTCGGACCATGCTGGACATCAAGTACCTCAGGCAGAACATCGACACCGTGGCCGCAAGGCTGGCTGAACGGGGCCAGGCGGTGAACTTGGAGAACTTCATCGCCCTCGATACGAAGCGCCGGGATATCATCCAGGAGGTCGAGGGGCTCCGTAGCGAACGTAACGCCGTCTCCAAGCTCATCGGCGAGAAAAAGAAGAACAAGGAGGACGCGACCGAGATCATCGCCAGAATGGGGTTGGTTTCCGACCGGATCAAGGCGCTCGACGAGGAACTCAAGAAGACCGACGAGGAACTCGACGCCATCGTCATGACGATCCCCAACATCCCGCACGCCTCGGTGGTCTGCGGGAAGGGGTCCGAGGACAACCCGGTCGTCCGAACCTGGGGCGAGAAGCCGGCCTTCGCCTTCACGCCGAAGCCCCACTGGGAGATCGGCGAGGCCCTGAACATCCTCGACTTCGCCCGGGGGGCGAAGATCACCGGGGCGCGCTTCACCCTTTACCGGGGCCTAGGAGCGCGGCTCGAGCGGGCGATCTTCAACTTCATGCTCGACCTGCACACCGCCGAGCACGGCTACACGGAGGTCCTGACCCCCTTCATGGTGAACCGGCAGAGCATGACCGGGACGGGGCAGCTCCCCAAGTTCGAGGAGGACCTCTTCCGGATCGACAAGGTGGACTACTTCCTCATCCCCACGGCAGAGGTCCCGGTCACGAACATCCACCGCGAGGAGATCCTGGCCGAGAAGGAGCTCCCGATCCGCTATGTGGCCTACTCCCCCTGCTTCAGGGCGGAGGCGGGCACCTACGGGAAGGACACGCGAGGGCTGATCCGCCAGCACCAGTTCAACAAGGTGGAACTCGTGAAGTTCACCCGGCCCGAGGACTCCTACGAGGAGTTGGAAAAGCTGACCTTGAACGCCGAAGAGGTCCTCAAGAGGCTGAAAATCCCCTACCGGGTCGTCAGCCTCTGCACGGCCGACCTGGGGTTTTCCTCGGCCAAGACCTACGACCTTGAGGCGTGGCTCCCCGGGCAGGATGCCTACCGGGAGATCTCCTCGTGCAGTAATTTCGAGGATTTCCAAGCCCGCCGGGCGTCGATCCGCTTCCGTCGCAACGAGGGTGGCAAGGTGGAATTCGTCCACACCCTGAACGGATCGGGCCTTGCCGTGGGCCGGACGCTCGTCGCGATCCTGGAGAACTACCAGCTCCACGATGGGAGCATCGTGATCCCCGAGGCGCTTCGGCCCTACATGGGAGGAGTTGACAGGATTCCCGCCGCGGGGTAGCATGCAAGACGTGCGGAGGGATGGCCGAGTGGTCTATGGCGGCGGTCTTGAAAACCGTTGACCGAAAGGTTCGCGGGTTCGAATCCTGCTCCCTCCGCCAGATAATACAGAACTTCTTGCAGATTGAGACGTGCTGTTTTAAACATACAGGCCTGAAAAAATCAGCGGAGAGATGGCTGAGTGGCCGAAAGCGATCGCCTGCTAAGCGATTGTACGCCCTTTAAAGGTGTACCGCGGGTTCGAATCCCGCTCTCTCCGCCATTTTTCAAGCTCTTAGATCGTCCTGGGTCTTACCAAATTCCTTATGGCTGTTCAGGCCTATGAAACTTATTTCCACTTCCCAGGTGTCTGGTCGAATCGGGAGCTAATGCAATTCTGCTCCTGAATCCGTTCTTTTGAAATATGGCGTACATGCCACAATCATAGCCGGGCGCAATTTTGTACTTAATCAACCCCGAAATACAATCTTGCAGATCTGTAACTCTTTTGGTCTCCTGCCAGACTCACGCTATTTGCATGGCTATTTTAAGTAGATAGGAAGTCCCATTTACTTTTGGTACGGCTTTTGCCCATGAAAGTTGTGTCACCCGGGTGTGTTTAACATCACGTAAGAGGGGTTTGATGTAAAAAAGTAATTGATCCCTTTTCGGCACCTGTGTTAGGGGTGCCGAATGGACTTAAAGCTTAATACGACTTAATCAGCGGCAAGAGCAACAATCGAAGGTACGTGCCGAAAAATGTCGGAAAAGTGGACATCGGTTTTGCCCTTGCTGTGACTGTCGAAAACTGTACGAGTGACCGATGAGAGGTACCGTTGCTCCCGTTGTGGGTATACCTTTCATGAGTTCTCCGGAAGGTGGATCAACAAGAGGCAATTGACTTGTGTACAGTAGCTGTCTCTCATCAGGCTCTTTAAGTTAGAAGTTTCCGTGTTTCCGTCCGGAAGATTCCCTAGCAGATGGGGTTGTCCTACCGGGCCGTGTATCGGGCATCCGTTTTTGATCCTGAGCCATGCCAGATATGCCGAAGGATGGCTGCAGAAATCGAACTGGAGTTTCGGTATAACAACCGTCACTCCGATATCTTTGACCAGGTCACCAACTACGGCTGTGATTTACTGCCAACATGGGACTAATTACTGAAAAATCGCAATGGCCAAGAAGGGGAATGCTTCGCATCCCTTTATCCCTCCCCTCGGCGAGGCCTGTATCCATCCAGCACGGTTACCGGGGGGGCATTCCGCATAGAGTTTAATAGATCGAATTGATTGCGGAGGTTGACATGAACGGCGCTCACGCTTTGGTCGAAATGCTCAAGGCCTACCAAGTGGAACTGGTGTTTGGTGTTCCCGGAGATACCAGTCTTCCCTTTTATGAAGCCCTCCACAACGAGGCCCCGGCCATTCGCCATATCCTGGCCCGGGACGAGCGGTCGGCCACGTTCATGGCCGATGCCTATGCCCGGCTCGCGCACAAACCGGGGATTTGTGAGTGCCCCAGCGGTGCCGGGCCGCTATACTCGGTTCCGGGTATCGCCGAAGCCAATGCCTCGTCAATCCCGGTGATCCTGATTACCTCCGATATCCCCCTGGCCGGCGAAGGAAAGCAGACCATCACGGAACTGGATTGTCAGAAACTGTTTGATTCCATCACCAAGTGGTCCAGCGTCTTGAAAAGCGTCGACAAGGTCCCCGAGGTCGTCCGGCGCGCCTTCCGGATCGCCACCACCGGTCGCCCCGGGGCGATCCATCTGGCCTTCCCCAGGGAAGTCATGACAGGGGAACGCGCCGACATCAGGGACGACCTCTATGCCGAAGCGGAATGCGCAACCTATCCTGCCTATCGAACCCGCGGCGCCCGCGGGGAACTGGAAAAAATCGCGGATTATCTGATCCAGGCAGAATGCCCGATCATCATCGCCGGCGGCGGGGCCAACCATGCTCAGGCGGGCCATGCCATTGCCAATCTCGCCGAGTGGCTTTCGATTCCGGTGGTGACAACCATCTCCGGCCAGGGCTTGTTTGCCGATGATCATCCGCTGGCCCTGGGTGTGATCGGCGACAATGGCTTCCACCCCCACGCCCACCAAGCGGTCGAGGAAAGCGACGTCCTGCTCTATGTGGGCTGCAAGATGGGTTCCGTTTCCACCATCAACTGGTCGATGCCCTCCCGCAAGCCGAATCGGAAGATCATCCAGATCGATCTCAACCCCGAAATGCTGGGCAATAACTTCCAGAACACCCTGAGTGTCGCCGGTGATGCCAGGCTGATTATGGAGGACCTGTTCGTTCTCATTCAGGCCAAGGCGCTTCGGCGGACGGAATCGGCCAGGACAAACAGGTTGAATCTGGAAAGGGCCCGGTTCTGGGAAGCGGCGGAGAGCGAATTCGTTTCTGACGCCACCCCGTTGAAACCACAGAGGATCATTGCCGCTCTGAACAAAAGGATGCCGAAGGTTTCCGTGGTGATCGCCGATGCCGGCACGCCGACGCCCTATACGACCCGCTACCTGAAGCTCAGGGGCAACAATTCCCGTTTTCTCATCCCCCGGGCCTACGGTGGTTTGGGTTATGCCATCCCCGCCTTGGTGGGAGCCCACTATGCACGTCCCGACGCTCGCCTGATCGGGCTTTTCGGAGATGGCAGCCTCGGCATGTCGGCCGGCGAGCTCGAGACGCTCGCTCGGCTGAACATTTCGGCCGTGCTGATCCATTTCAACAACAGCATGTTCGGCTGGATCAAGTGTCTCCAGAAACTTCACAGCGCCGAGAAGTACCTCTCTGTGGACTTCACTCCAGGCAATCCGGCCATGGTGGCCCGGGGATTCGGGTTGAAGGCGCTCGAAATCAGAACAGCCGCCGAATTGGATGAAGGGCTGGACGAGGCTTTTGCCCAGAACGGCCCAATCTTTCTGGACGTGGTATCCGAGACGGAGGTGGATCAGCTTCCGCCGGTTTACACGTGGCACCGGGCAGTCGAAAAATTGACCAAAGGATAGAAGGGTTAGGATGGTTTCTGGTTTGAACAGGCTTGATGGATAACCGGAGTTAAAGAGGAGGAAGAGATGAAGGCAAATATGCGAAAGGACCCCCTTGCTTTATCAGTCATGATGATACTGGCGCTGTTCATGATGGTTGGGCCGGCGACGGCGTCTGCCGCAGAGGCATTGAAACCGACGACCCTGAGTTGGGTCGCCGGCGGGGTCGGCGGCGGCTGGTATGTCCAGGCCGGCGGAATTGCCCGCCTGATCACGGAAAAGGAGCCCAAGATCGTGGTCAAGGTCGTGCCGGGCGGTGGCATGGTCAACCCGGTCCGAGTCTCCGGAGGCAAGGACGACCTGGGATGGGGCATCACCTTTGTGGACAAGATGGCCTACAGCGGCATGGCACCCCTTTTCGATAAGCCCAACCCGAACGTCCAGGGCGTAGGCGGGATCTTCGGGACTTACTATGTCCACTTCGTGGCGTCCCAGGACAAGGGGATTAAGACCGTGGCGGAGCTGGCCGATCTGGTCAAGGCCGGCAAGGCGGTCAACGTGGCCGCGCCCATGAAAGGCACCTCCGATCTGCCCCTGATCGAGAACGTTCTGGCCTTCTACGGGATCTCCCTGGAGGCCATCAGGAAGGCCGGCGGCAAGGTCCACCAGGCCGTCTATGCCGATATGACCAGCCTCTACCAGGACCGGCACGTGGACTTCGTGTTCACCCACCTGGCACTGCCGGCTGCGGCCATAACCGAAATGTTCGTCAGCCGTCCCAGCGTAATCCTTTCAGTCTCCAATGCCTGCATCGACAAGCTGGCCAAGGACCTGGGCACCCTTGGGACGAATTCGGGGCACCAGACCATCCGCAAGGGGACGTACAAGGGACAGGCTGAGGATATCTCCACCGTGGTGAGCACGGGTGAACTTTTGGTCGGCAAGGGCGTCTCCGATGAGGCGGTTTACACCATCACCAAGATCCTCTGCCAACATGTGGGAGAACTCCACAAGATCAACAACGCCAACCAGACCTTCATTCCGGAAAAGGGCTGGATGCATGTTGCCGTTCCCCTCCATCCCGGTGCGGCACGGTTTTACAAGGAAGCCGGGTACATGAAATAGCCGGGAAAACCGTTTTCCCGTTCAGGGCAGATAAGGCGGGGGTCCGGGAAAACCCGGACCCCCGCTCTGAGTTGACGCCGGAAACTGGTCTACGTAGGCCGGCAGTGGGGAAGAAACTACATCACAAATGGAGAAGGTTCATTGAGAACACTCACAGGTTTGACAAAAACGGCGATCGGCTTCTGGCTGACGGTGGTTTCAGTTTTCGCCCTTTACACTGCGAGCTTCGGTATTATGCAGCCCAGGATCCAGCGGGGGGTGCATCTGCTGTTCCTGCTGCCGATGGCCTTCATCCTCTTTCCCGCCAGCAAGAAGTCGGCTACGGATCGTATTCCTGTCTACGACTGGATACTGGCCTTCCTGGCGCTCGTTCCCGCGCTCTATATCATCTTCGAGAACAACGCCCTGAGCTCGCGGTTCGAATTCGTCGATGCCCTGACCCCACTTCAAATGGCGCTGGGAGTCCTGAACATTGTCCTGTTGCTCGAGGGAATTAGGCGGGCCGTGGTTCCGGCTATGACGATCCTGATCTGCGGCTTTTTCGTCTACCTCTTTGCCGCGCCGCACTTTTCCGGCGTTTTCTACTGCAAGCCCCTGCCCCTGTCCGAACTGATCGAGATGGAATACATGCTCACCGATTCGGGCATCTACGGTTCCATCACAGGCATTTCGGCCACATTCGTGGCCCTCTTCGTCATTTTCGGGTCCATCATGGAGGGGACCCAAACCGGAAAGTTCTTCACGGATCTTGCTTGCCGTCTGACCGGCAAAAGCCGCGGCGGCCCGGCCAAGGTGGCCGTCGTTAGCAGCGCCTTTTTCGGATCGATCAGCGGCGTGGCGGCGGCCAACGTCTACGCGACAGGAACCTTCACCATCCCTATGATGAAGCGGCTTGGTTACCGTCCCCAATTCGCTGGGGCTGTGGAAGCAGTCGCCTCCAGTGGCGGCCAGTACATGCCGCCGATCATGGGAGCCGGGGCCTTCGTCATGTCGGAGATCACGGGCATCCCCTATCTCGATATCTGCGTGGCAGCCGCCCTGCCTGCCATCGCCTACTATACCAGTCTCGCCATCCGGGTCCATTTCGTCGCCGTCAGGGACAACCTCAAAGGCATGAAGGAGGAGGACATGATGGTGCCCCTGTCGGTCATCATCAAGGATTCCTACCTCCTCATCCCCCTGTTCGGCCTCATGGGGCTGCTCATGGCCGGCTATTCGGTCTTCATGGCCGCCATGGGAGCCATCGCCATGTCCTTCGCGATCAGCTTTGTCAGGAAGAAGACGGCCATGACCCCCAGAAAACTTTTCGCGACCCTGGAGTCGGCCGGCAAGAACATGGTCATGATCGCCCTGGCCTGCGCCGGCGCCGGGATGATCGTGGCCATCGTCACCCACACGGGCCTGGCCCTGGGCATCGCCACGGTGATCAACAACTGGTCAGGCGGCCACCTGCTGCCAGCCCTGATGCTGATCATGGTCACGTCGCTCATCCTGGGCATGGGCATGCCCTGCACCCCGGCCTACATTGTCGCCATTACCATCGGCGGTCCGGCGCTGGTGGCCCTGGGTATCAACCTGCTGGCGGCGCATCTGTTCGTTTTCTACTTCTCCATCCTGGCTGAGGTCACCCCGCCCGTGTGCATCCCGGCTTACTGCGCAGCCTCCATCGCCGGCGCCAAACCGTTGCAGACGGGCTTCGAGGCCTTCAAGATGGCCATCGTGGCCTTCACCATCCCCTATATCTTCGTCTTCAACCATTCCCTGTTGCTCAAAGGAGGGTTGGTCGAAACCGTCTCGCTGGCTTTATGGATCATCATTTCCGTCGTCTTCCTTGCCGCTGCGGTGACGGGATACCTCTTAAAACATATCGGCTGGTTCTTGAGGACGATTATGCTGGCGCTGGCCGTCGCAGGGGTGATCCTGTGCACCCACCGGGAGATCGTTGGCCAGCCGATGATGTTCGCCGCCGGCGTTGCGTTGACCCTGGTCTTCCTGGCTTGTGTCTACCTCTGGAAGCCCGGGAAAAGTAAGACGGCCTGAGTCCGCATACAACGGGAATAAGGAAAGAGATCCGGAAGATGGAGGAATGAGGTTCACGGCGGGACCGCATCCCACAGACCGGCCGATCGACGGTGCGGGACAGGAGGCAGGACATGAACGCTATTCTGGAAAAACTTGGTATCGGGGGGGTCAATTCCGGGGCCACGACCGGTGGCAGCAACGGCTGGCTCGAAACTTCCGGCAGCGAACTGGTCAGCATCTCTCCGATCAACGGCAAGCCGATCGCAAAGGTCATCCAGGCCAGTGCCGATGACTATCAGATCGTGATCGAAAAGGCCCGCGCGGCGTTTGAAAAATGGCGCATGGTCCCCGCTCCCGTCAGAGGCCAGATCGTGCGTGAAATCGGCGACATCTTGCGCGAGTACAAAGACCCTCTTGGGCAACTGGTGACCCTGGAAATGGGCAAGATCGTGGCGGAAGGCCGGGGAGAGGTGCAGGAAATGATCGACATTGCCGACTTCGCCGTCGGACAGAGCCGGATGCTCTACGGCCTGACCATGCACAGCGAGCGGCCGCGCCACCGGATGTACGAGCAGTGGCATCCGTTGGGCATCGTGGGTGTCATCACAGCCTACAATTTCCCAGTGGCCGTCTGGTCATGGAATGCGCTGATCGCGGCCGTCTGCGGCGACGTCACCCTCTGGAAGCCCAGTTCCATCACCCCTCTGACCGCCATTGCCGTGCAGCGCATCATCGCTCCGGTGATAGACAGGCACGGGCTCGACGGCGTGTTCAATCTTGTGATCGGCAAGGGCGGCGAAGTCGGGGAGACTATGATACAGGACCGCCGGATCCCCCTGATCAGCATGACCGGCAGCACCGCCATGGGCATCCATATCGCCGAAGCGGTCGGCCGGAGACTGGGACGGTCCATTCTCGAACTGGGCGGCAACAACGCCATCATCGTTGCCGAAGACGCCGACTTGGACATGGCGGTCCGGGCGACCCTCTTCGGGGCCGTGGGAACAGCCGGTCAGCGCTGTACCACCACCCGCCGCATCATCGTCCACCGAGCCGTGAAGGCCACTTTTGTCGAGCGGCTGGTTGCGGCCTATGGCCAAGTCCCGATCGGCAATCCCCTGGAGGAAGGCATTCTGATGGGGCCTGTGGTCGACGGAGCGACCATCGAATCCCTGGAGAAGGCGATTGCGGCCGCCAAAGCCTCCGGCGGCAGACTGCTCTATGGCGGCAGGAAAATTTCCGTTTCGGGTTGCGAGGGCGGCTACTATGTCGAGCCGGCCATCATGGAAGTTGAAAACGAATATCCGATCGTCAAAGAGGAAACCTTCGCCCCGATCCTGTACATCATCGAGTACAGCCATATCGATGAAGCCATCGCCAAGCACAACGACGTGCCGCAGGGGCTCAGTTCGGCCATCTTCACCAGAAGCATGCATTACCAGGAACAGTTCCTCTCCACGATCGGCAGCGATTGCGGGATCGCGAACGTGAACATCGGAACTTCGGGAGCGGAAATCGGCGGCGCTTTCGGCGGTGAAAAAGAGACCGGCGGGGGCCGCGAATCCGGTTCCGATGCCTGGAAACAATACATGCGGCGGCAGACCAATACCATCAACTGGGGTCATGAATTGCCGCTGGCACAGGGTATCCGGTTCGATGCCGGCTGAGAGACGCTGCTTTCAACCGTCCATGATCCATTCAGTTGACCATTCCATCTCATCCGGGAGGAGCGAGAGATGTCGGCTTCAGGCGCCGTAACCGGCAGGGCAACCATCGGGATCATCATGCTGGACACGGTTTTCCCGCGGATTTACGGCGACATCGGCAACGCCGATACCTTTGACTTTCCCGTCCGTTATCAGGTCGTGCGGGGCGCTTCGCCGCAGCGGGTGGTGAAGGAGGCCGATCCCCGGCTTCTCGAACCGTTCATCACCGCGGCCCGAAACCTTGAAAGAGAGGGCGTGAAGGCGATCGCCACCAGTTGCGGATTCCTGGCCATCTTCCAGCAGGAGTTGGCCGACGCGGTGAAGATTCCCGTACTCAGCTCCAGCCTGCTCCAGGTCCCCCTGGCCTACGCCCTGATCAACCGGCGGCAGAAGGTGGGCGTCCTGACAGCCAGGGCCCAGTCCCTGACGGACAGGCATCTGGCCGGCGCGGGCATCCGGGATATCCCCCTCATCATCATGGGGATGGAGGACGCCGAGGAGTTCACAGGCGCTTTCATTGAAGGAAAGCCGTCGCTGGATCCGGAAAAGGTCCGAAAGGAGATGGTGGACGCGGCACAGAGGCTGGTCCATGCACATCCGGACATCGGTGCGCTCGTGTTGGAATGCACGAACATGCCGCCCTACGCCCAGGCGGTCCAGGCGGTGATGAAGATCCCTGTTTTCGATGTGGTCACCCTGGTTCGTCTTGTTCATGCAAGCCTGGAGAGGCAAACCTTCGGGGAAAATCCGCTGGGAGACGCATAAAAAACCTTGCACAGAGCGGTCGGAGGGCGTAAAGAACCGGCCGTTTGACAGGTTCGAGGAGATTGGCTCATGCGGGTGGAGAAACATCCCATCTTGGGCGACGACAAAAGGGAGAGGGACGCCTCCATCGTGGTCGACGGAAAGAAGGTATCGGCCGTCACGGGAGAGCCCATTGCCGCGGCGCTGCTGGCGGCAGGGATACGGAAATTTCGGGTCACGCCCCGGTTCGGCAGTCCCCGGGGTCTGTTCTGCGGGATCGGGCGCTGCACCGACTGCGTGATGACCGTAGACGGCCGGCCCAACGTCCGCACCTGTGTAACCCCCGTGAAGGACGGGATGATCGTGGAGACCCAGGCCGGGCTCGGAAAATGGACGGACGAACCATGAGAACGACGCAAGTGGCCGTGATCGGCGCCGGGCCGGCAGGGCTGGCAGCTGCCATCGAATTAGCCCGCGTCGGAGGCAAGGTTACCGTCATCGACGAAAACGCCAAACCCGGAGGCCAGCTCTTCAAGCAGATCCATAAATTCTTCGGATCCAAGGAGCATCGGGCCGGGGTGCGCGGTTTTCACATCGGCGAGCAACTCCTGGCCGAAACCAGAAGACTCGACGTGGAAGTGCTGCTCGATTCGCCCGTCTATGCCCTGTTTCCGGACAAGACCGTTGGCTATGTTCATGACCAAAAGGAAATCTGTCTGAAGGCGGAGAAAATCATCATCGCCGCGGGAGCGGCGGAGAACGCCCTGGCATTTCCGGGGAGCACACTGCCCGGTGTCATGGGCGCCGGTGCCGCGCAGACGATGATCAATGTCCACCGGGTCCTGCCAGGGAAGAAGGTCCTGATGATCGGCTCGGGCAATGTGGGCCTGATCGTCTCCTACCAGTTGATGCAGGCGGGCGCCGATGTCGTGGCGCTCATCGAAGCTGCGCCGCAGATCGGTGGGTACGGCGTTCATGCCGCCAAGATCCGGCGGGCGGGTGTTCCCATCTACGTATCCCATACGGTGAAAAAGGTCCTGGGGGAGCAGCAGGTGGAATCCGTCGAGATCGTGGAACTGGATCCCCAATGGCAGCCGGTGGCCGGTTCGGAAAAGATCCTTGCCGTGGACACGGTATGCATTGCCGTCGGGTTGACTCCCCTGACGGAGTTAGCCTGGCTGATGGGTTGTGAATTCGTCTTTGTTTCCAGTCTCGGAGGTCACGTGCCGAAGCATGATCGGAACATGGAGACGACCGTTCCGGGCGTTTATATCGCTGGCGACATCTCGGGAGTTGAAGAGGCCAGCACGGCCATGGAGGAAGGGCGCCTCGCCGGAATCGCCTGTGCCGAAGCTCTGGGGTTGCTGGATCGGGGAAAAGCGCGGGAATTGAAAGCGCTCATCTGGGAGCGCATGCATGCCCTGCGAACGGGCCCCTTCGGCGAAGGCCGCAGAAGAGCCAAGGATCAGCTGATCGGCTTGTCGATGGGGGGGCAGGCGTGAATCGAGGCGTAAAATATACTGGAATCCCTTCGGAGGAAGAACTCCGGGCCAGCCCGGGAATGCCGAGCCGGGAACGGATGGAGGCGGGGCCGGTGGCCTTCATCGAGTGCGTCCAGGAGATCCCCTGCAACCCCTGCGAGGCGGCCTGCCCCTTCGGCGCCATCACTGTGGGTGAGCCGATCACCAATCTGCCGGTGCTGCACGGCGATAAATGCACGGGATGCGGCGCATGTATCGCTCCTTGTCCGGGATTGGCGATCTTCAAGGTCCATCTCCACTATACCGAAACCACCTCGCTGGTGGAATTTCCCTACGAGTATTGTCCCTTGCCGGACAAGGGGGATTCCGTGCCTTGCGGCGACAGGAGCGGAAATTATGTGACTGAAGGGAAGGTCATGAGCGTGAGAAACCCCAGGGCCCATGACGGCACGGCGGTCATCAGCGTGGAGATTCCCCAAGCCTATTGTCTGGAAGTCCGAACGATTTGCCGAAAGGGGCGACGACATGACGGACAATAAAGAAACGGTCTTCATCTGCCGGTGCGAGGAGGTGACCCGGGAGGAAGTGGATCAGGCCATCCGGGACGGGGCAACCACCATCGCAGGCGTCAAGAAGAGAACCCATGCGGGCATGGGCCTGTGCCAGGGAAGAACCTGCCGGAAACTCATCAGCGGCATGCTCGCGGGCAGACGCCCCCCCGAGGAGATCGTTCCGCCTACGTTTCGCCCGCCCGTTCGCACGGTCACGATCAGCGAGATCGCACAGGGGGATGAGGAATGACCCGAACAGCGGATGTCATCGTGATCGGCGGCGGGGTCGTCGGCACATCCATCGCCTATCAACTGACCAGGAAAGGCCGGAAAGTCGTTCTGGCGGAAAAGAAAGACCTGGCCTCGGGAGCTTCCGGCTCCTGCGACACAAGTATCTTCCTCCAATCCAAGAATGCCGGGATCCATTTGAAACTGGCGTTGGCCAGCGCCGAACTCTTCAGGGGATTGAAGGAAGAGCTGGGACACGACATCGAACACCATGTCAAGGGCGGCATGATCCTCATCGAGACCGATGACGAGATGAGGATCATGCAGGACTTCGTCGCCCGCCAGCGGCAGACTGGCCTGCAAGTCGACATCATCGATCGGAAAGAGGCTTCCCGCATGCAGCGGGGTCTGGCTGAACACCTGGTGGGCGCCACGCACAGCCCCCAGGACGGTGATGTGAACCCCATTGAGCTCACCTTCGGCTTTGCCAAAGCGGCCCGCCGTTTGGGCGCGGAAATCCTCCTGGAAACGGAAGTGACGGGGTGCATCGTGAAGGCTGGCCGCGTGGAGGGGGTCGGAACGAGCCGGGGGCCGATCCATGCACCGGTCCTGGTGAACGCAGCAGGCGCCTGGGCGCCCCTTCTCGGCAAGATGGCAGGGCTGGACCTCCCCATCAAGCCGCGGCGGGGACAGATCATGATCACCGAACCCGTGGCGCCGTATATCGCCAAGCAGATTCTCTCCGCTTCGTACATTGTGGCAAAATACAACGCCGACAAGTTGAAGGAATCCAGAAGCAGGGCCGTTCAACTTGGCGTGGGTCTGTCCCTGAGTCAGACCCAGAAGGGGAACATCTTCATTGGCGGTACCCGGGAATTTGTCGGTTATGATGTGAGCAATACCCATGAAGCCATTGGGGCTGTTCTGAAAAACTCCATCCGGTTTGTCCCCGGACTGGGAGAGATCCACATCATCCGCACCATGGGCGGCCTGAGGCCCTACACCCCCGATGGCCTCCCCCTGGTCGGCTTCGTGAAAGGCCTGGAAGGGTACTTCCTGGCGGCCGGACACGAGGGGGACGGCATCGCCCTGAGCCCCGTCACCGGTAAGATCGTAGCCGATCTGATCGTGGACGGAAAGACCTTCCTCGATGTCTCGGCGCTCGCCCCCGACCGGTTCAGCCTTTAGGCCGACCCCCTCCCACGCCGCCCTAAACGCGGAGATTCTGTAGATCGAATCCCTCCCGAATAAAAAACGGACCGGCGGCCATCATTTCGCATAGGCACGCAGGCATGGGGAAAAACCGCGAACGGTAGGGAAGACGAGGTGGCTCTGGTTCCGGTTCCAGGGCGGATCAGGTCGGCGGGTTGACGCGCTTGTCAATCTCGCAGGAGCTTCCTTGGGTCTTCTTGGCGTAGCGCTTCATCTCGGAGGCCGCCCCGGTCAACTCCCCGAAATGAGAAAAGGAACGGATGGAGGTCCCCGAGACCCCGATGGAGATGCCGATCAAGGGGAAGAACCGGGCGGTCCCCCGGCGGTCCTTGGAATCGATCCCGCCCTTTTCCCGGTCCTCCGGGTCGTAGAGGGTGGGGATGATCTGGTCGAAGGCCCGGATGATATCCAGGCAGGCCGCCTCGATGGATCCCGGCTCCATGATGAAGACGAAGTCGTCGCCGCCGATGTGGCCGATGAAGCTCCCCTTCGGCTGACGGCTCTTGACGATATTGAGGATGAGGCGCCCCGTGATCTTGATCACCTCGTCCCCCCGGCTGAAGCCGTACTTGTCGTTGAAAGGCTTGAAGTAGTCCAGATCCGCATAGGCGAAGGAGAAGAGCTCCCCTCGCCCCAGGCGGTCCTCCAGCTGCCGGTTGATGGAAATATTGCCCGGAAGCCTCGTCAGGGGGTTGATCTCGACGACCCGTTCCGAACGGCTGACGGCCAGCAGAACCCGGGGGAGGAGGTCCCGCTCCAGATCCCTCTTGAGCAGATAGTCCTCGACGAGGAGGCCTTCCCAGTCCGGCGGCGACTGATCGCCGATGACCGCCAGGATCGGGATCTGGTTGAACATGGGGTCTTCCTTGAGGTTGTTGATGGCCTCCGCCGTCGCGCTGTCACCGGCGGGGATCTCCGCGACGACCAGGTTCGGGATGTTGTTGTAGATGGCATCGACCGCCGAGACCATCCCGCCCAGGACGAT
>CAYOGU010000047.1:0-15088 GCA_964403345.1 uncultured Syntrophus sp.
CGCTGCCGGGAGGAGCGCCATGAACCGGGGACGGATCAAGGCGGGAAGGACGAAGGCCGGCGCGACGGCATCCCCGTGCCGATACCGGCTGCTGATCGAGTATGACGGGACGGGCTTCAGCGGCTGGCAGATGCAGGCCAATGCGCGGAGCGTTCAGGGGTCCCTGATCGCGGCGGCCCGGGAACTCTTCGGCGCCGAGGTGGAAATCCAGGGAGCAGGCCGGACCGATGCCGGCGTCCACGCCCTGGCCCAGGTGGCCCACCTGGAAGCTTCCCACCCGTTGGCGCCGAAGAAAATCCTCTACGGACTGAACGATCTTCTGCCCGCCCCCGTCAACGTCCTTGCGGTCGAAGAGGCCCCGCCCGGATTCCATGCCCGCCACGACGCCCGGGGGAGGAGTTACCTCTACCTGATCTCTCGTTCGCGGACTGCCTTCGGGAAACGATATGTCTGGTGGGTGAAGGACGAACTCGACCTCGACCGGATGCGGGCGGCGGTGGAGGTGTTTCGAGGATTCCACGATTTCGCTTCATTCGCCGACAGGCGGATCGACAAGCACCTCTCCACAAAGGTCCAGATCGATCGGACGGAACTCGTTTCCTGCGGGGACCTGATCGTCTTTCGGATCGCCGGTTCCCACTTCCTCTGGAAGATGGTCCGCCGCATCGTCGGCATCGTGGTCGAAGCGGGTCGGGGGACCCTGTCGCAGGCTGACATCGAGGGGATGCTGACCTCGGCATCGCCGGTTCCCGCGCGCTGCACGGCGCCCCCATCGGGTCTCTTCCTCGCCCAGGTCCTCTACGAGGGCGACCGCCTCAAGCCGCTCGCGCTTCCTCCCTTCCCCTTCCTCCTTTCGTTTTCTTAGCCGATTCCCGCAAGCTCCGGAATTTTGAATCCAATGTGTTGGACTTTACCCAAGAGATGTGATAGTAAAATTACCACTACCTGTCTGCACATTTCATTCAACGAAGAAAAAACCGTGACGCCGGGTTCGAAGCGATCCCCGTGATCGGCGGCACATACGTCCTGAAGCTTGGGAGGAGGGAACCATGGCCAAGGGGTATGCCGGGCGTTTTCTACGCGTCGATCTGACCGACGGGCGCTGCTCTGATTTCACCGTCGAAGAAACTCACCTGCGGAAATTCATCGGCGGGAGCGCCTTGGGAGCTTCGCTCTATCTGAGGGAGTTCCCCCTTGATGCCGATCCCTTCGCCCCGGAGAGTCCGCTCATGATCATGACAGGACCCATGGTGGGCAGCGGCTTTCCCGGGACGTCGCGCTTTGCGGTCTGCGCCAGATCCCCGCTTACGGGGATCTGGGGGGAATCGGCCTGCGGGGGGACCTTCGGTCCGGAGCTCAAGAAGGCCGGCTACGACGGGATCGTGGTCACCGGCCGTTCGGAGGCCCCGGTCATCCTTTCCATGCTGGCCGGGCGGCCATCGCTGATCGATGCCGCCGATCTCTGGGGGACGGACATCTACGAGACCACCGACCGACTCAAGGAACGGGACTCCGGCTCCAAGGTCCTGGCCATCGGCCAGGCCGGCGAGAACCTCGTGCGCTTCGCTGCGATCGGCAACGACAAGGGCCACTTCGTGGGCCGAACGGGCCTCGGGGCAGTCATGGGGGCCAAGCGGCTCAAGGCGATCGCGGTCCGGGGGGACGGGAAGGCGGACAAGGCCGATGAGGCACGTTTTCGGGAGATCCAGAAGGAGGCCATCCTGGAGATCAATGAATCGGCCCTGGCCGGCTCGCTTCATGCCATGGGGTCCGACGCGAACATGGACATCGGCATGATCAACGGCGACGTGCCCGTCCGGAACTGGAGCGTGGGCGAAGACTTCGATCTGGCCTCCGCCCTCAGCGGTCCCACTCTTTCCGAAACCTACCTCACCCGCGCCCATGCCTGTACCCACTGTCCGATCGCCTGCAAACGGGTCGTCAAGGTCCCCGACGGCCCCTTCCGGACGGAGGAGGGGCCGGGACCGGAGTACGAGACCTGCGCCACCTTCGGGACGATGATCATGAACCGGAACCTGGCGGCGGTCATCAAGGCCAACGAGTTGTGCAACCGCTACGGCATGGACACGATCAGCTGCGGGGCGGCGATCGCCTGGGCGATGGAGCTGACGGAAAAAGGCCTCCTGCCGAGGGAGAGCACCGACGGCCTCGACCTGGCCTGGGGCAACATGGAGGCGGTCCTTGCGCTCCTGCCCCGGATCGCCCGCCGGGAGGGATTCGGCGATCGGCTCGCCGAGGGGAGTCTCCGGGCGGCCATGCGGATCGGCGGCGAGGCCGTCGACGCCGTCGTCCACGTCAAGGGGCTGGAGCTTCCCATGCACGATCCCAGGGGATTCCACGGGATGGGGCTGGCCTACATGATGTCGAACCGCGGGGCCTGCCACCTCCAGCATGCGGTCCTGGCCACGGAGCAGGGGATGGCCTCCTGGCCCCAGCTCTTCCCCATGAAGGACGACTACCAGGGGACGACGAGCGAGGGGAAGGCGGAGCTCGTCTTCCACTCGGAAAACTACGGGATCCTCGGAAACTCGCTTTCCCTCTGTCATTACCTCACGGACTGTCTCAAACCCGAGACGGTCCGCGACGCCTTCAACGCGATCACCGGCTTCGGCTTCAGCTTTGCCGACCTGATGACCTGCGGGGCCCGGGACTGGACCCTCAAGCGGGGGATCAACAACCTCCTGGGGGTGAGGGCCGGGGACGACGCCCTGCCCAAGCGGATCCTGACGCCCCTTGCGGAGGGCGCCGGCGCCGGATCGGTCCCCGATGTGGCGAGACTCAAAGGCGAATACTACGCCCTGCGGGGCCTGGACGAACGGGGCGTCCCGCGGGCGGAGAAGCTCGGAGAACTGGGACTCGACGAACTCCGGGCGCGTCTTTATCCTTAACTCCGGGGAGCTGCGTCCCGTTCCCCTTCGGTTATGGGAAACAAGGATCTCAAAGGCAGGACACACCATCTCATGTCAAGGAGGCAGCCATGGCGGGATACCCGGCAATGACACAGGAGTGGCTCGAGGCGTGGAAGCGGAAAATCTCGGAATCGAAAGAGTACAAAGAGATTGCCAAGAACTGGGAGGGGAGCGTCTCGATCATCGTGAACGCCGATCCCGCCAAAGGGATCCCCGAGACGATCTACCTCTTCACGGACTACTGGCACGGCGATGTCCTGGATTTCCTGATCTGCGACAAGGCAAAGGCGGAGAGCGCCAAGTTCGTCATGTCCGGCGACTACGTCCGCTGGAAGCAGGTGGCCAAGAAAGAGGTCGATGCCACCAAGGCCCTCATGCAGGGGAAGATCAAGCTCAAGGGGGATCTGACCTATGTGGTCCGGAACATCAAAACGGTCAACAAGGTGATCGACCTGCTCTGCGAGATCGAAACCGCCTGGCCGGACGAGGCCTGAGCGGGGCGGCGTCCCGCCGCAGGAGGGAGGTTCCATGGCATACGATCGGGATTTGTCGTTTGTCTATTTCGGTCCGACAAAGGTGGTCTTCGGTGCCGGGACCGCGCGTGATGTCGGGGCGGAGATGGCGGGCCTCGGTTGCGGCCGCGCGCTGGTCGTGACCGATCCGGGGGTGAGGAAGGCGGGCCTGGTCGAGGGGATCCTCACGGCGCTCGGCGAACAGTGCGTGGGGATCTGGGACGACGTCCCCCAAGACACCGGGCTGGGGGTCATCAACCGGGCCGCCGAGTACGCCCGCGGACGCGGCGCCGACTGCGTCGTCAGCGTGGGCGGCGGGAGCGTCATCGACACGGGAAAGGGAATCTGCATCCTCCTGACCGAGGGGGGAGGCCTCGAGGCCATCGAGGGGATCCAACTCCTCACCCGGCCGCAGACGCCCCACATCGTCGTCCCGACGACGGCGGGCACGGGGAGCGAAGTGACCTGCATGGCCGTGGTACTCGACGAGCGAAAGGGGCAGAAGATCCTCATCGTCGAGTATTTCAACACCCCCAGGATCGCCATCCTCGATCCGGTCATGACCGAGGGGCTGCCGACTGGCCTTACGGCCTCGACGGGGATGGACGCCATGACCCATGCCGTGGAGGCCCTCCAATCCATGCAGCGGGAACCGATCGCCGACGGACTGGCCATGCAGGCCATCCGTCTCCTGCACCGGCATCTGCCCGCCTGCACGCAAAACGGCCATGATCTGGCGGCCCGGGGCCAAGTCCAGCTTGCCGCCACGATGGCCGGCTGGGCCTTCGGAAACGCCATGGTCGGCTTGGTCCATGCGATGGCCCACTCGCTGGGGGCCGTTGCCCGCGTTCCCCACGGGGTCGCCAACGGGATCCTCCTGCCCCATGTGATGGCCTTCAATCTCGAAGAGGCGGCGGAGGCGTACGCGATGGCGGCCGAGGCCCTGGGAGTCCGGGAGAAGGGGATGGGGGAGCGGGAGGCCGCGGAGGCCGCCGTCGCGGCGATCCGTTCGTTCCTCGTCCGGATCGGCCATCCCGAGCGGCTTTCCCAGGCGGGCGTGAAGGACGAGGATCTGGTCAGGGCCGCGGCGCTCAGCCTCTCCGACGGGGCGATCGTCAACAACCCGCGGCCGGTCCTGGATGCGGACGAAGTCCTGGCCGTCTATCGGGAGGCGTTCTGAGATGGAGGAAGCGCAGACTTCGACGGAGCAAGGGTGGATCGACAATCGGGCCGACGAGGTTCCCTTCGCCGGGATTCTCGCCGACCTCCTGAGGGAAAACCTGGCGCAGCGTTCCAGGAAGCGGACTCTCTTCGAGAGGATGAAAGGGGACGCCGCCATCGAACTGACCGACATCGAGACGGCGGTGACCATGATCTTCGATCGGGGCCGGCTTCGGATCGAGCCGGGGGTCGTCGGTAAACCCCTGATCGTCATCCGGACCACCTCCGAGCGGGTGACGGACCTCAATGCAATCCGGATCGTCGGGGGGCTTCCCTGGTACGGCGACGAGGCGGGCCGGAAGGTCCTGGGCCATCTCTGTGCGGGCAGGCTCAGGATCGAGGGGATGCTCGCCCATCCGCTCTTCCTCACGCGGTTGACAATCCTCATGTCTGTGGTGTAAATAAACTCCCGAACCCTCGGGTCGGCCAAAAGGGTCCGAAAACCGGAAAGATCGGAAGGATGAACGGACCCGCACCCCTTTGCGGGCGAGGCGGCCGGGAAATACGGGAGAGATATGGCGAAAACAGGGAGCGGCATCCGTGATTTCCTGACCTCCGTCAGGCTTTCGATCGGCCTTTTGACCGTGATTGCGCTGGGTGCCGTGGTAGGGACCCTTATCCCCCAGCGGGAGGCGGCCGAATCCTTCGCCGAAAAACTCAACCCCTCGCTTGCGGCCCTGTTTCAGACCCTCCAACTCTTCGACGTCTATCACTCCGTCTGGTTCATCGGGCTCCTCGGCCTCCTGGCGGTCAACCTCGTTGCCTGTTCGCTCAACCGTTTTCCTGCCTCCTGGCGGCAGTTCCGGGGAGTGACGGCGCCGGATGACCCGGAGCTTTTTGCGGCACTTCCTTCCGAGAGGATCGTCGAGACGGACCAAACGCCAACCGAGGCGGCGGGACAGATCGAGGCCCTTCTTGGAAGAGGGTGGCGTCGCCTTGTGAAGACGGAACACCCCCAGGGGCTCTTGATTGCCGCCGAAAAGGGGGGCTTCTCCCGCTTCGGGGTGTACGTCGTCCATCTCGGGGTCCTGGCCATGATCGCAGGCGGGCTGGCCAGCGGCCTGATGGGCGTCAAGGGGACTGTCGAGATCGTCGAGGGAGAGGCCTCAAACGTCCTGCAGCGGCGCGGCGAACCTTCCCTTCCCCTTGAATTCAGCATCCGCTGCGACCGCTTTACCGTGGAATACTACCCGAGCGGCGCGCCGAAGGTCTTCCGCTCCGACCTCAGCTTCCTCAAGGACGGGCAGGTCGTCCATCGGGGGTCGCTCCTGGTCAATCACCCCATCGACTTCGGCGGCCTGCGGTTTTACCAGTCGAGCTACGGCATCCTGCCGGGCGGCCGGATGACGCTCTCCTATGCCAAAGGGCAGGAGAAGAAGGTCCTGCGGGAGATCACCGTGGGCGAGCGTTTCGACCTGCCGGGCGCCGACGGCGAGGTCGAGGTCCTGCGCGCCGAGGGAAACCTCATGCGGATGGGTCCGGCGGTCAAGCTGGCCGTGAGATCGTCCCGGGGAGATTTCCAGTTCTGGGTGTTCCAGAACATCGAGAGGATCAAGGAGGCGAACCCCGGGATCCTCTCTCAGGTCCCGCTCATGAATCCGGGGCTCTTCGCCCCCTGGCTCTTCTCGCTCCAGAGGGGAGGGGAGCGCTTCTATACGGTCCTCCAGGCGGCCCGCGATCCCGGCGCCCCGCTGGTCGCCGCAGGGGCCGCCCTGCTCATTGCGGGCCTGATCACCGTCTTTTTCTTCTCCCACCGCCGCGTCCGGATCCTCCTGGAGGCCCGTGAGGGGGGAAGCCGGATCTCCGTGGCAGGGACCGCCAGCCGCGATCCGGCCGGCCTGGAGGGAGAGCTCGGAAGACTGGCGGCCGCGATCCGCGGAGAGGGGAAGGTTTCATGAACCACGAGTGGATCCTGAGCGGGGTCACCTTCGTCTACCTGCTGTCCTTCATCGGCTATCTGGTCTGGATGGTCCGGGGCGCCGAATTCTGGGGCGCAGGCGCCTCGTGGATCGCCCGGATCGGCTTTCTCCTCCACAGTGCCGGGATCCTCCTCCGCTGGCGGGCTTCCTACGAGATGGGCATCGGCCATGTGCCGCTGGCGAATTTTTATGAGTCCCTCGTCTTCTTCGCCTGGGCGGTCATGCTCCTGTACCTGCTCGTCGAGTGGCGGACCCGGAGCCGGAGCCCGGGCGCCTTCGTCCTGCCGGTCTCCTTTCTCCTGATGGCCTATGCCTCGATCGCCCCCGGGGTCAGCGGCCGGATCCAGCCCCTCATCCCGGCCCTGCAGAGCAACTGGCTGACCGTGCACGTCCTCACCTGTTTTCTGGGCTACGCCGCCTTTGCCGTGGCCTTCGCCCTGGGGCAGATGTATCTCATCCGGTCCCGAAAGGGAGAGGGATCCGGCACAGGTTTCCTCGGGCGCGCGATCCCCGCGCCGGTGGTCATCGAGGACCTCCTCTACCGGAGCGTCATCCTCGGGTTCGTCTTTCTGAGCCTCGGGATCATGACGGGTTCCATCTGGGCGCACTACGCCTGGGGGTCCTACTGGAGCTGGGATCCGAAAGAGACCTGGTCGCTCATCACCTGGATCGTCTACGCCGTCATGCTCCACGCCAGGGCGGTCCGGGGATGGCGGGGACGACGGATGGCCTGGATGTCCCTCATCGGTTTCGTGTCGGTCCTTTTTACCTATCTCGGAGTGAACTACCTTGACAGCCTCCACAGCTACTTCTGAGCAGGCCGTGAAATCCCTGGCCCAAATCGCCCACCTGATCCTCGACATGGACGGCGTCCTCTACCGGGGGAGCGAGCCGATGCCCCGCCTAGGGGAACTCTTCGCTTTCCTGCGGGAACGGGCCATCCCCTTCATGCTGGTCACCAACAACGCGACCAAGACCCCCGGGGAGCGCTCGCGGCAGCTGGCCGCGATGGGGGCCCGGGTCCTGCCCTCCGAGATCCTGACCTCGGGACAGGGAGTGGCCCGCTACCTGCTCAAAAAGTATCCGGCGGGGACGAGGGTCCATGTCTTCGGCATGTCCGCCCTCCGCCGGGCCCTGACCGAGGAGGGGTTCGTCCTGGCCGACGAGGACGTGAAGGTCGTCGTCGCCAGCGTGGACCGCGACCTGAACTTCGAGAAGGTCAAGGTGGCCTCCCGGCTCATCCGGAACGGGGCCTTCTTTGTCGCCACCAACCTCGATCCCAACATCCCCTCCGAGGAGGGCCTGGTGCCGGGGACCGGCGCGATGGTCGCGATGCTGGCCGCCGCCTCTGGGGTCTCCCCGATCTACATCGGCAAGCCCGAACCGATCCTGTACGAGATCGCCATGGCCCAGATGGGCGCCCCGCCCGCGACGACGGCCGCTGTGGGCGACCGCGTGGTGACCGATATCGTGGGAGGAAAGCGGGCGGGCCTGACGACGATCTGCGTCCTGTCGGGGGTGTCCGACCGGGCCGAGGCCGAGGCCGCTGGCACCGACTTCATTTTCGAGGACATCGGCTGCCTCCTCGACGCCTGGCGCGCCGCCCTCTCCCCAAAGCCCTCTGAAGGGCGGTAGGGACCCAGTTTGCCCCGACACAAAATGAGTCACCGCCTGAAGGCCGTTTCCTTGACAGGAACCTCCCGGATATGCTAAAATAACTTAAAAATGTTCATGACCTGGGTAACGGTTTCATGTTTTCTGCCCGCTATTGTACAATGCCCCGCCTGACCGAACGCCGGGACCGTTCGGGATCCAAGCGATACAGGATGACCGATGAAACCAACAACGATTCCTTCCGGGAGGGGATCGTTTGCAGCATCGCATCCCCTTTGAACCGGCGGATTCAGGAGACCGACCCCGGGCGGCTTTGCCGTCCCGATGTTTTGCGCCCGAGTCGCCCGGTCACGGCCAGTCCAAGGGAGGTATGTCATTGATGAAAAGGTTTTTGCGTTGGATCTGTCTGATCTACGGCGACGAGTCCTCGCTGCAGGTCTTCCGTGAGGGAAACCGGGAACCGGAGACCTTCGCCGACCTGTGGTTCGTCTTCAGGAATCATCTCCGCGGGCTTACCCTCTATAATCCCCTGGGGCTCGCGGCGGGGATCGCCTTCACGGCCTCGATCTTCAGCCCCTGGTGGTACGCCGCCCTGAACCTCGACTACTTCACCATCCGGGCGTACCCCTTCATCCTCCGACACGACCTCCCCTCGGACTCCCTGCACTACGTGATCGAGACGCCGCTCGTCGGGGTCGCCTTTCTCCTCTGGCTTCTCTTGAGCTATCTCTTTCTCGCGTTCTGGGGAAGCACCCTGCCGGGAAAGAAGGGCCGCCTCTTTCTGATCGCCGACGGGATCTTCATGCTCCTGTATACGGCGGGCTTCTATGTCTCCATCTGGTACGCGACGCAGCGCGTCAACCTGCCGGTGACCGGCTATTCCTCAGTGGCGGCCACCGTCCAGGTGGACATCCACATGCACTTCCTCACCCCATATTACATCGCCATCGGCGCTGGGGTTCTCTGTGCGCTCGCTTCGCTGGTCCACGGGGCGGTCAAGATCCGGTTGGGCCGGAGGTAGCCCTCTTCGACGATGGACTACGCGGAGCTCTTCCAACGCAACTTCGGCATCTTCAACCCTGAGGAGCAGGAACGCCTCCGGCGGGCGAGAGTCCTGATCGTCGGCTGCGGAGGCATCGGGGGGACGGTCGCGATGATCCTGGCCCGCTCGGGCGTGGAGCGGTTCGTTCTCTGCGATTTCGACGTCTACAGCCCCACCAACATGAACCGGCAGATCGCCTGTTTCACGGAAACGCTGGGGCGCAAGAAGTCGGAGGTCGTCCGGGAGACGATCCTGAGGATCAATCCTTCCGCCGAGGTCACGGCCTATGCGGAGCTCCTTCCCCACGACCGGATCGCGGGACTCATGGCGGAGGCCGACTTCGTCTTTCCAGCCGCCGACGACTTGGCCTTCAGCATCATCCTGTTCCGCGAGACGCAGCGGCTTGGGAAACCGGCCTTGATGGTCAATCCGGCCGGCGGCTGGGCCCATGTGAGCGTCATCCTCCCGGGCCGGCCCTCGATCGAGGAGATGGAGGGGGTACCCAGGCTTGGCAGCTATGAGGCCCTTCAGGAGATGCTGGCGATCCGGCGTTACAGGCTCGGGACCTACTTCTACGCTCTCTGGGGCGACTGGCGCATCGACTATTACCGCGGATTCATCGAGGAGGATTGGCGTCCGACCCAGCTCTGTCCCATGGTCTGGCTGGCCTCCTGCATCGGCGCCTTCGAGGTCCTGAAGGTCCTCTCCGGAAAATGGAAACCCGTAGCCTCGCCCCGCTATTGGGAGATCACGGCCGGGAAGGTCCGCATCCGCCGCATCAACGGGCCCGGCCTGTACACACTCCTCGTCTGGCAGCGCAGGCTCATGTGGCGGATCTTCCAGACGCCCCTCGGTCCGGCGCTGGAATGGATGCAGGGGATCTGGTGGACGCTTTTCCTGCGCTGGAGAGGATTCTGCGAGGTGCGGCGGGAGAGGCGGGCTGCGGCCCGCGCGATTGGAGGGCGCCCATGACGGCAACCGCCCCCGACTACCGGATGCTTTTCGGCCGCAACCTCGGCGTCCTGACCGAGGCCGAGCAGGAGCGGATCCGCAAGACCCGCATCCTGATCATCGGCGATACGGGATCGGGGGAGACCCTCTGCTCGGCCCTGGCCCGCTGCGGATTCGAGAGGATCGCCATCGCCGGGGAGGGCCGGTATGCCCCCGCCGATACGAACCGCCAGATCGGCTGCTTTGTCGACACGCTCGGAAGACCCAAGGTGGAGGTGACGGCGGAAACCGTCCGGGCGATCAACCCCGGTGCCAAAGTCACCGTTTATCCACGCCTTCCGACGGAAGAGGAGATCCCGGGACTGGTCGCCGGGGCCGACATCGTGATCCCCGCCGTCGACGATCTTCCTTACAGCATCCTGATCTTCCGGGCTTGCCGGACCCTGGGCAAGCCCGCCGTCTTGTGCCTGCCGGCCGGAGCCCTGGGCTGGGTCACCGTCTTCACGCCGGAGTCCGCCACGATCGAGCAGGCCATGGGGATCCCGATCCTCGACTACCAGGGGCTCCAACGGGTGATCCACTCGAAGGAGTACCGCTGTGCGCAGTACCACTACATCACCCAGGGGGACTGGCAGGTGGATTGGTTCTTCGATTATTTTTCGGGGAGACGGCCGCTGGCGCTCCTGTGCGCGGCGGAGTGGACGCTTGTGAGCCTCGCCGCCCTGGAGACGGTGAAGATTGCCACCGGCCGCTGGCGGCCCATCCTAGCCCCGAGGTGCTGGCTTCTCAAGCACGGACGCCTGAAGGTGGCGCGCTTCAGCCGGCTCATGCGCCTGCACCGCAGGCTGGGGTGGCTGATCTTCGGCACGCCCCAGGGGCTGCGCCGCCACCGCTGGACGCACTATCTCTGGAAGAAGATCTTCGGCTATCTGAAGTACCGCCAGAAAAACCGCCTGTCCTGATTCCCTCCTTCCCTGTCCCGGGTGCCGGAAACGGCTGATGCCTCGTTGCCTGAAGGTCCCGTCACAACTATGTCATTTATGGCTTATTGACAGGATAGCCCTCGTGGTCTATGAAGGCAACCGACGGATTCCGTGCAAAGAAAAAAGGGGGCATGGCAGGTTCGGAGAAATGGCCCCCAGATACTCGTGATTGACAAGGAAGATGAAGATGTTCGAGCGACTGTACGCACAACGTATATGAGTCGGCTTTAGAGAATCTGGACGATTCTCACAAGCTGTCTCTCCGCTCCTTCCTCACCACTCTCACTGCTGACCGAACAGGCCCCGGCCTGTCGCGCCGCTGAGGAAGTGGCGGCGTGCAGGACCGAGGGCGTGTCGGGTCGTCAAGCTCAAGACCTCACCCCCCAAAAAACGTCCACGATTGAAACAGGCATTCCTGTCGCCGACGGGGTGCGCTCCGCCCTGTTGCGTCTGAAGCGCTTTTAGGAACGGCGGCGGGCAGGGATGCCGACGGAAAGGGCGGGGCCTCCCCTGCCTGGGAGGGAGAAGATGATGCGATTCATGAAACTTAAGGAAAGGAGTGTCTGGTTATGGAGGTAAGTAGAAGAGGGTTCCTTAAGATCTCTGGCGCCGCCATGGCCGCCGGCGGCATTGGAATCAGGCTCGGTCCCGTCTCGGCTCATGCCGCACCGCTGAAAATTCAGTATGCCAAGGAGGTCACCACCATCTGCCCCTACTGTGCCGTGGGATGCAGCATCATCGTCTCGGTGCGCAACGGCAAGGTCGTCAATACGGAAGGTGATCCGGACAGCCCCATCAACCGCGGCGCCCTCTGTTCGAAGGGCGGCTCGATCTACCAGATGGCCGTCAATAAAAACCGCCTCGACAAACCCCTTTACCGGGCTCCCTATTCCGCGGAGTGGAAAGAGGTGGAATGGGAATGGGCACTGGAGAAGATCGCTCGCAATGTGAAAACCAGCCGGGACAAGAGTTTCAGGTTCAAGAACTCCAAGGGCGAGACGGTTAACCGGACCGAGGGCATCGCCTCGGTCGGCAGCGCCGCCCTGGACAACGAGGAGTGTTTTGTCTACCAGAAATTCCTGCGCAGCCTGGGGCTGGTCTACATCGAACATCAGGCTCGCCTCTGCCACAGTTCCACCGTGCCGGCACTGGCCGAATCGTTCGGTCGCGGTGCCATGACGAACCACTGGATCGACATTAAAAACAGCGATGTGATCCTGATCATGGGCAGCAACCCCGCCTCGAACCACCCCGTCGCCTTCAAGTGGATCACTGCGGCCATGGAGCGGGGCGCCAAGCTGATCTGCGTGGACCCGCGGTTTACTCAGTCAGCCGCCAAGGCCCACCTCTACGCCCCGCTCCGCTCCGGGACGGACATCGCCTTTCTGGGCGGAATGATCAAATATATTCTGGATAACAAGCTCTACTTCGAGCAATACGTCCGGCAATACACCAATGCCGCCTTCCTTGTGAATCCTGCCTTCAAGCTTCCCGGGGACAACCAGGGCGTCTTCTCGGGCCTTACGGACGGCAGGTACGATAAGGGGACCTGGACCTACCAGACCGACGGAAGCGGCGCAATCCGGAAAGATCCGGCCCTCAGGGATCCCCACTGCGTTTTTCAACTTCTGAAAAAGCACTATTCCCGCTACACGCTGGAGAGGGTCAGCAAGATCACGGGTACGCCCGCAGACAAGTTGACCGAGGTCTACAAGCTCTACGCCTCGACGGGGACACCGGACCGGTCGGGAACCGAACTGTATGCCATGGGCTGGACCCAGCATACCGTCGGGGTCCAGAATATCCGGACGATGTGCATCATCCAGCTTCTCCTGGGCAACATGGGCATCCCCGGCGGCGGCGTTGCGGCCATGCGGGGCGAGTCCAATGTCCAGGGATCCACGGACTACGGCCTGCTGTTCCACATCTGGCCGGGCTATCTGAACACCCCCAAGGCATCGCTGCAAACCCTGACGAACTATAACGGGAAGGAAACGCCGACCACCCGGGAGCCCAACAGCCTCAACTGGTGGAAGAACAAGCCCAAGTATGTGGCCAGCTTCCTCAAGTCCATGTATGGCACGAACGCCACGCTGGAGGAAGCTTACGCCATGATGCCCAAGATCGACGACGGGGCCAACCACTCCTGGCTGATGCTCTTTGATCAGATGTACAAAGGGAAGTTTACGGGTTTCTTCGCCTGGGGCATGAACCCGGCGTGCAGCGGCGCCAATTCCACCAAGGTCCGCAAGGCCCTGGGCAAGTTGGACTGGATGGTGAACGTCAACCTCTACGACAACGAAACCGGATCCTTCTGGCGCGGCCCCGGCATGGATCCAGCCAAGATCAAGACCGAGGTCTTCATGTTGCCCTGCGCCGCATCCTGCGAGAAGGAGGGGAGCATCACCAACAGCGGCCGCTGGATGCAGTGGCGCTACAAGGCCGTTGACGCTCCGGGCGTTGGCCTCCCGGACGGCGACATCTGCTCGGAGCTCTTCTTCAAGATCAGGGCCCTCTACGAGCAGCACGGCGGCCCGCTGAAGGAAGCCATCACCAAGCTGACCTGGCCTTATGGTCCCAGGACTGCCGACGGCCACTTTCATTTCGATCCCCACGCCGTTGCCAGGGAGATCAACGGCTTTTTCCTGGCGGATAAAAAGGTGGAAAATCCGGCGAAAAAGGGAGATTTCAGGGAATTCAGGAAGGGCGATCCCGTTCCGTCCTTCGCCTGGCTCCAAGACGACGGGACGACCTCGTCGGGCTGCTGGGTCTATTGTGGCTCTTATGCAGACAGGGGAAATCTGGCTGCCCGCCGCGGCGTCAAAGACCCGACCGGGCTCGGCCTCTATCCAGAATGGTCCTGGGCCTGGCCGTTGAACCGCCGGATCCTCTACAACGGCGCCTCCGTCGATCCGACAGGCAAACCCTGGACCGCCGGGAAGGCCGTCATCCAATGGGACGGCGGAAAATGGATCGGCGATATCCCCGACGGAGCGGGCGATCCCGGTGCCGGACGACCTCCCTTCATCATGAAGCCCGACGGCGTGGCGAGCCTCTTCGGTCCCGGGCTCGCGGACGGCCCTTTCCCGGAACACTACGAGCCCCTGGAGTGCCCGGTGGAAAAGAACCTGATGTCAGTCCAGAAGCACAACCCCACGATTCGGAGATTCGACCAGCTCGGGGTCGGTTCCGACCTCGACGTCTATTCCAACGTCGGGGGCTGCGATCCGCGATATCCTTTCATCTGCTCGACCTACCGGATCAGCGAACATTGGCAGACGGGCCTCCAGACGCGCTGGTGCCCTTGGCTGGCGGAGATGCAGCCGGAGATGTGGTGCGAGATGAGCAGGGAACTGGCCAGGGAACGGAAGATTGAAAACGGCGACAGGGTCATCGTCAGCTCTCCGCGCGGGCAGGTCGAATGCGTCGCCATCGTCACGGCCCGCTTCAAGCCCTTCACGATCGACGGGACCATCATCCATGAGGTGGGCATTCCCTGGCACTTCGGCTGGATCACCACCGCCGACCGGCCCTACCGGCCCGGCGACAAGAAGGCGGAGGTGTTTACTCGGGGCGATGCGGCCAACCATGTCACCCCGACCATCGGCGACGCCAACACCATGATTCCCGAGAGCAAAGCCTTCATGGTGAACGTGGTCAAGAAGGGGGTGCAATAATGGCCGAGAAAGTGAAACTCATCGATGTTTCCCGGTGCACCGGCTGCCGCGGCTGCCAGTTGGCCTGCAAACAGTGGAACGGCCTTCCGGCGGGGCAGACCTTTGCCGCCGGCACCTATCAGAACCCGCCGGACCTCCAGCCCAACACCTGGACCCTGATCCGGTTCCAGGAGGTGGCGACGAAGGACAGCGTGAAGTGGCTCTCCCGCAAGGACGGCTGCATGCACTGCACCGATGCG
>CAYOGU010000048.1:0-14948 GCA_964403345.1 uncultured Syntrophus sp.
GCCGGGGCCGCCCTGGCCATCGCCGCCATCGGCTCCTTCATCGCCGGCACAGTGAGCGTCATCGCCCTGCAGTTCTTCGCCCCCCTCCTGGCCCGGACCGCCCTGGCCTTCGGGCCGGCCGAATACTTCGTCCTGACGGCCCTCGGGGTCATCCTCCTGTCGAACCTGACCGGCAAGTCCCGGGTCCGCTCCCTGATCATGATGATCGCGGGGCTCATCCTTTCCACCGTGGGAATGGACCCGATCGGCGGCCTGGAGCGATTCTCCTTCGGGATCGAAACGGCGCAGGGGGGCATCTCCTTCATCGCCATCACGACGGGCCTTTTCGGAATCGCCGAAGTCTTCGCCGTAATGGCAGCCAGGGAAAAGCCAGCCGAGATTCTCCCTGTCCGGTTTCGGGAGCTTTATCCCAACGGACAGGAGCTCAAGCGTTCCGTGGCGCCCATCGCCCGCGGCTCCGTGTTGGGGTTCCTGATCGGCCTCCTGCCGGGACCCGCCGCCACCATGGCTTCCTTCGCGTCCTACGGCCTGGAACGGTCCGTCTCCAAACATCCGGAGGAGTTCGGCAGGGGCGCCATCGAGGGAGTTGCCGGCCCCGAATCGGCCAACAACGCCGCCTCCGGCGGGGCGATGATCCCGCTGCTTTCCCTGGGGCTCCCCTTCACCCCGGCCACGGCCGTCCTTCTGGGGGGGATGCTCCTGCACGGCATCACGCCGGGGCCCTTCCTCCTGCGCGACCGGCCCGACGTCTTCTGGGGGGTCATCGGCAGCTTCTATCTCGGCAATGCCATGCTACTGATCCTGAATCTCCCCCTGGTTGGGATCTTCGCCAAGCTGGTCCGAGTCCCATCGCGTTACCTGATGCCCATCATCGTGATTCTCTGCGTAATCGGCACCTACGGCGACAACGGGGCCCTCTTCGACGTCTGGGTCATGCTTGGGGCAGGGGTGATCGGCTATGTGATGCGGGGGTACGGCTACGAGCCAGCCCCGCTGGTCGTGGGGCTGGTCCTGGGACCGGTCATGGAGAGGTCCTTCCGTCAGACGCTGATCATCTCCGGGGGAAGGGTCGAGAGCCTCTGGGAGTCCTCCCTCTGCATGGCCATGTGGGCCGTCGCGATGATCTCCGTCCTCATGCCGCTGCTGGTCCGGCTGTTCAAGGCGGGCCGTCGGACCCTCTCCGGAACGGGCAGGGAATAGAGGTCCTGAGGCAAAGGCCCTACCGCTTCTTCAGGGATCGCCAGCGGTCGATCGCCAGGACCTCGGGATTGGCCACGTTCTCGGGGACGAAACCGTTAAAGAGGTCCACCACCCTCTGGGCCCCGGCGACGGCCATCCGGATGACACATTCCTGGGTGAGCGCGGCCGTGTGGGGGGTGAGGATCACGTTCCTGAGTTCCAGCAGTTCATGGCCGGGAGGGATCGGCTCGTTCTCGAAGACATCCAGCCCGGCGCCGGCAATGCCTCCCTCCTTCAGGGTCTGGACCAGGGCCCTTTCGTCGATGACGCCCCCCCGGGAGGTGTTGACGATGAAGGCCGTCCGCTTCATCTGCGAAAAGAACCGCCGGTTGAACATCCCCCGGGTGTCGGGAGTGAGCGGCGTATGGATCGAGATGACGTCCGAATCCCGGCTGAGTTCCGCGAGGTCGGTGAATCGCACCCAGTCCCGGTAAGAGGCCTTCTGCGCGTCGCCGAGGAGGGCATCGCAGGCCAGGATCTTCATGGCGAAGAGGTCGTGGCAGCCGCGGGCGATCATAGAGCCAATCCGCCCGAAACCCACAATCCCGAGGGTCTTGTCCCTGAGGTCCGTCGGGCAGTTCTTGTAGCGGATCGCGAAATTCCCCCTGCGCACCTCGGCATCCATCAGGAAGAGCTGTTTGAAGAGGCCCAGGATCAGGGCCAGGGTGTGTTCCACGACGGAGGTCGTGTTGGCGCCGATGCTTGAGGTGACAATGATCCCCTTCTCCGTGGCCGCCACCAGATCGACGTTGTCGACGCCAGCCCCGGTCCGGGAGATCATCATCAGGTCGTTCGGGCAGGCCAGGAGTTCCCGGGTGATCTTGATTCCGGTCCGCAGGACGATCGCCTGAGCGTCCTTCATCAGCGGCCCGACAACCTCGGGCTTGGGTTCGGCGGCCGTGACCACATCGAGGCGGTTCGCGGCCAGGATGCCCAGGGCCTCCCGCTCGATGGGCTGCGGGAGGAGCACCTTCCGTTTCCCCATCATGTTTCTTCCCCCTATCTCAGGTAACGACCGCCGCAGACGTCCAGCGTGATCCCGGTGATGTAACTGGCCTCGTCAGAGGCCAGGAAGACGACGGCCGAAGTGATCTCGTCGGTCCGGCTCAGCCTCCTCAGGGGGATCTGTGCATAGACCTTCTCCTGCTCCTCCTTCGCCCTGGAATCCCAGAGGTCCTGCATCCTCTGGCTGGTCATGCTGACGGTGGGCGCCACGGCGTTGATTCGGATCCCCTCCGGACCGAAGTCGTAGGCCAACTGGCGGGTGAGCCCCTCGATCCCGGCCTTGGCGGCCGTGTACTGGACGCCGGCCAGCGAGGCTCTCCAATGGCCGGCGAGGGCCGAGATGTTCACGATGGCTCCTTTCTTCTGCTTCACCATCTGGGGGATCACATGCTGGCAGCAGAAGAAGGTCCCCTTCAGGTTGACGTTGACAACCAGGTCCCAGTGCCGCTCCTCGATCTCGGCGAGCTTGTAGGGGGTGTTGAGGGACCCGCCGGCGTTGTTCACCAGCAGGTCGATGCGGCCCCAGGCCTCCACGATCCCTTTCATCCCTGCCTCGACCTGGGCCCGGTTCGTGATGTCGATCTTGACCCCCATCGCGTCGGCATGATCCTGGTTCCGGATCGCCTCCACGGCGGAGCCGATCGTCTGGTCGTTGATGTCGACGACGACGATCCTCGCCCCTTCACGGGCGCAGGCATGGGCGATGGCCAGCCCCATCCCTTGTCCAGCGCCGGTGACGATCGCCACCCTGTCCTTGAGCCTTTCCATGGAACCCTCCTTAACCGGGATGCTATCGGGCGGCAAATTGGCTCTTGCCCAGAGAGGCCTTCAGTGTCTCCAACTGCTCGGGGGTAAGCGGCAGGAGCGGCCTTCTGGGAACGCCTCCGCAAAAACCGTAGAGGTCCATCGCAGCCTTGACCCCGGCGACGCCGAAGGAACCGGAGACTTCCTTGTTCAGGCCGACCAACTCCGCGTTGAGGGCCTCGGCTTCCTGGGTCTTTCCCTCCTTGAAGAGGACGTAGAGCTTTGCGCAGGCGTCGGGGAAGACGTTGGCCAGCGAAAGGACGCCGCCGGTTCCCCCCCGCTTCAGAAGGTCCAGGAAATAGTTCGCGGACCCCGCCAGGACGCACATCTTTCCCTTGGCCGCCTCCAGGTTCTGCTGGTAGGTCTCGGTGGAGCTGTCCTTAAGGCCGATGACGTTGGGGTGATCCTTGACCCGGTCGATCAGGTCCGCCTTGATGGTGACGGCCGCGGCGACCGAGGGGTTGTTATACAAGAGGACCGGGATCGGAGAGGCGTCCGCCACGGCGAGGATATAGCCCGCCAGGACCTCGGCGGTCATCTTCTTGGCGAAGAAATGGGGCATCAGGAGGCTCGCCATGTCGGCCCCCTCGTCCGCCGCCCTGAGGACCATGTCGATGGTCTCCTTCGTGCTCTCGAACCCCATCCCCGCCATCACGGCCTTGTCCTTGGCACGGTACTTGACCACGGTCCTGAGGACCTCGAAGCGCTCCGTCACGGAAAGGGACTTGTACTCCCCGTTCGTCCCCAGGACGAAATACCCGGCGAGGCCTGTGCCGTTCATCTTCTCCACGTTGTCGATCAGACCATGAAACAGGACCCGATCGTCCTTGAAGGGGGTCACCATTGGGGTGAGGACCCCGGACAATTCCCTTTTCTTCGCCGTCATAAACAACCTCCTATCCATTCATGAAGTGCACCAGTTCATCCACGATGGCCGCGATGAACGCCTCGTCGTTGATGTGCCAGTCGAGCTCATCGCAGGGGATCGAGGACGAGAGCCGGGACTTCAGCGTCCGGATGAACGCCTCGTTGAGTCCGGGGTCCCAGTGCGCCCTCCCCTCGTGATCGGGATAGGAAAACCCTCTGAGGGGGATGAAGACGTGCGTCGGCCCCTTGGCCTGGTTGAGCCTGTCGGCCATGAGGACCGCGGCCTTTTCCAACTCCTCCCGGGAGAGTCTCACCAAGGTCAGAAAGGAATTGTGGACGATGTATTTTCTCTGGAGCATCTCCGGCGGCAACGTCCCGATGGGGCCCATCACGGCATAGTTGATACTCCCCGGGACCACGACCTGGGGGATGCCGAGGGCCCCGGCGGCGGTCAGCCGGTCGTCCCGGATCGCAGCATGCAGCCCGTCCACCACCCAATCCCCCAACTCGTGCAGGTTGAGGTCCAGAACCCCCCTGAAGGCCCGCTCGCGGATCAGGTCCTCCATGGCGATCCCGCCGGTCCCGTTCTGGTGGAACGCGACGGCATCGTACCCCTTCTCTGCCAGGAGCCTCTTGGCCTTCATCGCCCCCTGCGTGACGGTGCCAAGCATCGAGAGGGCCACGGGAGCCCGCGAAGCGGAGACCTCGCCGGCGGGCCCGTTCAGGACCATGCCGCAGACGGCCGCCGCCGCGTTGTCGAAGACCCTCTGTGTAATGAAATTGATCCCCTGGATGTCCGCCACAGAGTGCATGATGGTCACGTCCTTGGTCCCCACGAAGGGTCCGAAGGTCGCCCTGCCGGATGCGACGGTGGAAACCATGAATTTCGGGACGCCGAAGGGAAGCGCCCGCATCACCGCGGTACCGATATCGGTTCCCTGGGCGCCGCCGATCGAAAGGACCCCATTGAAACGGCTGTCCCTGTAAAACCGCTCGGCCAGGGCGCAGGCCCCCTTGAGCATCGCCGCGACGGCTTTTCCCTTGTCCCTGGAGGCCAGGAGTTCCTCGATCGAGGTCCCGGCCGCCGCCGCGACCTCATGGCGGGTCACGTTGGCGCTGGCACCGCTCTCTTCGAGGATCCCGGTGTCCATGAGGATCACCCGGCATCCCAGGGACTCCATCCGTCTCTTCAGGTAGAGCGCCTCCTCGGCCTTGGTGTCCAAGGTCGCGATCAGGAGGACCGTGGCCGATCGGGCCTGATCAGCCGTTTCACTCATCCGCGTCTCCGTTCTGTCTCCTCTCTCCCGGACGCACCGCATCTGTGCATCCGCGGCTGCTTCGGGAGTCCCGGACTCGGCCGCATCCTGGGCAGGCCGAGTATAGGAAGATGGCCGGGGTGTGTCAAGATCATTTATCGGCAAAACCACACCCCGGGCGGCATCCCGGACGAACGAGCCTGCGAAAAAGGTCGACAAGCGATTTTGATCGCAGGGATGAAAGACCCAGTTTCATTCCCCGGGGATGCCAAGAAGCGGCAGGAAGGCGCGGGCGCATGTCCCGGGATGTCCGCCGATTTAATTAAGGAGGAAAGCGATGTCCGCGTTGCCCCATTCCCATCTCCCCTTGGCCACCTCCGTGGCCAGGGCCTGGGCGTGCAGGGCGGTCAAGACCAGCGGGGCGCCCACACGATGTCCCGGATCGAGCATCAGCCGCACGTCCTTCAGGTGGAAGGCGAGCTTGCCCTCGGGATTCAGGAAGTCCCCCTCCACCATCCGGAGCCCCTTCTGGTCCATGGCCACCGAATAGGCCGCCGGCCCTTCAGGACCTCAAGCATCCGGTGCCGATCAATCCCAGCCTTGCCGGCCAAGGAAAGGCCCTCCGCCAGGACCATGCGGTTGAGCCCGAGAACCAGGTTGACGACCAGTTTCGCCAAAGCCCCGGTACCGTTTTCCCCCATGAAGAAGGACTGCCTTCCCAGAGCGGAAAAGATCGGACTGCACGCCACGAATCGCTCCTCGGAACCGCCCACCATGAAGGACACATCCCTCCCGGCGCACATCCGGCTCGTACCGCTGACCGTGGCATCGAGCATGTCGATCCCCGACTCCCTCAATCGGGAGGCCAACTGCGCCGACAGGAGGGAATCGGCGGTGGTCGTATCGATCAGGACCAGCCCTTTCGGCCCCTTTTCGAAGAGCATCAGGGACTTCTCGACTACATCGTTCACCACCTAGGAGTTCGGAAGCGACAGGATGACCGCTTCCACGGCCGAAGGGATGGCCTCCGAGGAAGGAGCCTTTCGACACCCCATCGGGAGGTGGCATCAATGTCGTAACCGACCACCGGAAATCCGGCGGCGAGCAGGTTCTTCACCATGCCCGCCCCCATCAGGCCGAGGCCGACGAAACCGATCCTCATCCTCTCCATCGTACAACCCCGATCATCCCTTCCCCCTCCCCTTGGGGCCCGATCCCCCGGGCAGTAAAAAAGATAAGCCTGCACCGGAATGCAGGCTTATGTCGGTACGCCGCAATGAAGGATCAGCGGGCCCCCTTGGCCGCGTTCAGAAACCGCCTCTGGTAGGAGACGACCTGGTTGGTGCTGGCAAAGCGGGCCAAGTAGCCCGGCTCCGCGGTGATGATCAGCCGGTCCATCATGTCCTCGAATTCCTCTTCAGCCAGGAGCGAGGCGATTGCCGGATACATGGTATCGCCCTCCATGCTGCAGATGATGAGCCGGGTGTCAGGAAGATTGCACTGTCTGAGCAGCCGGAGGTCATAGCGGGCCTTATCCAGGCCATCGTCCCCCTCAAGCCCCTCTTCGATCTGCCGATAGTTGACGATGCGCTCGCCCATCTTCTTCACCTCGAAGAGATCCATCTCGGCCGAGCTCGGCGGTAGGTAATCACAGTTGATGAGGAACGTCCTCAGGTCGGCCAGGAACTTGGAGTCGTCGGAAACCCCGAAGAGATCTAGATACTTCTTGATGGTCATGCTCTGCATCTGACGATGCCGGACGAAGGTGTTGATGAAATAGGGTTTCGCCTGCAGGGCCAGGGCCGTCTGATAGGGCTCGAACATGAGGGTGAAGTTGATCCGGAAACCGTGTTCGCGCAGGGCCAGGGCCAGATTGTGTCCGTGGACCATATCGGCCGTCGTGCCCTCGTCGTACTTGATCTTGAACTTCTTGTCCCCCTCCAGAAGCTGGCCCATGTTCTGGGCGTTGACGGGTCCGGTGTGGGGGACCTTGATGACCACCCGGTAGGGGGACAGCATCTCCCGGAACTTCTCCGCCTCTTCGAGGCATTTCTTCACATCGTCGAAGGGGTTGTTCAACTCCACGCTGATGTCGACCCCGGGGCCCAAGATCCGGCCGATCTCTTTCATCACCTCGTCGCGCGTCTTGAACTTCTTGCCCACATTCGCCTTCGGGTTATTGATGAAGAGGTCGTAGATGATCCCGGGATTGCAGGTCAGATTGACGATGAGGTTCCGGATCGCCCCCACCTCGTAAGGATTCGCCGAATCGGCAGAGAATAGGAACGAAGTCGGCCGCTTCTGCCCGTTCTTGTCGTAGGAAATGTCCCGCACCAGATCCGCCCGGACCACTCCGTCCGCCTCGATGACATACTCGATCCGGAAGCCCTGCGGCGTTTCTTTCTCGGGAACATTAAAGAAATCGATGACTTCCTTGAAGTTCTTGGTCACCCCGATCTTCCGGCTGGCGAATTTCAGCTCCTCGTAAAGATCGATCGTGATCGGCAGGTCCAGGATGTGGTCCACATACTTCTCCTCGCCGCTGATGACCGATGTCCCATCGTCCTTCTTGCCGGAAATCATGGCACGCAACGAGGCCCTGATCTCCCCCCTCAGCAGATTCTCCCTCCCGTAGTTCGGCAGCGTCGTTTTCTTCATCCCTTCACCTCATCATGGTTAGTTATCCCTGACAGACCGTATCCTTATACCATAGAATCGCCGGGAAATAAAGGTTCTTCTCATGGACGTTCCAATGCCTTGCGCAGCGTTTCCTCAGGCCGCAGCTTGACCGCATCGTGGATGCAGGCCTCCATGCAGGCGCTGCAAAGCATGCACCGTTCGGACAGAAGCTCCGACGGGGCACCCGTTTTCAGGGCATTCGCCGGACAGGCCTCCACGCAGGCCGCACATCCCGGGGGACATTTTCGGCCGTCGAAGACGGGCCGGTAGCACACCCGATCGGCGAAGAAGCTCCGGCTGGTCTTACCTCCCCCGACGCCGGAGAGATAACAATAGGTCGACTCCGGCGCAATGACCGGGAGATTGAATCCCGTGATGGGCGAATCGTCGCCCTCAATATCGATGGCGCGCAGATCGGTCTGGCCGACCCCCCATTCACGCGCCAGCCGCAGGTACGGCACGTCCTCCTTCCCGAAACCCGCCATCCTGGCCATGACGGCGTCCAGCGCCACCGCATCGTCGGACGCCAGCACCTTGTTCACCCGGCGGGTCTCGGGTGAGCAGGGTCCGTACCCCTCCATGGCGATGATCCCGTCCATGATCACCAGATCGGGAGGCCTCAGCCGGAACATCTCGATCAGGATCTCGGCAAAGACCTCCGGCTTTTCCGAATGGAGATGGTACCAAGATTTCTGCGCCCCGGCCAAGAGCCCGTAGTTGTTCTTCACCGCGCCGCTGAGCATCGTCATCCCATGGGTCTTCATCTTCGCCAGGGAGATGTAGCAATCGGCGTCCAGGACGTCCCTGAGGACCGCCACTTCGCGTTTGAAGGGTCTTCCGATCGCCACCAGCTTCAGATTCGTGTTCAGGTTGCGGTAGTGACGGCCGGCGGCTCTTGCCGTCCCGTGCTCCGGAAAACGTGGTCGGAATGGCCGTAGGACTCCGTGCCCACCGAATCCCCGACCACGATCTCCCTGGGGCCCATTGTCTCCAGCCGATCAACGACCGCACTGACCAGATCTGGGTGGGTCACGATCGCTGAGTGGTCCGGATCGCAGCCCCGGATCGCATTCACCTTGACGACGACCTTCTTCCCCCGGACCGCCAGCGGAAAAGCGGCGAAGGCGGCGGCCACCGCCTCGGCACAGGCCTCATAACGGCTGTCCGTCACAAGGACTTTGCTGCGACTGCCCATGGAAAGCGCCTCCGGTCGAATACGGAGCCTGCACCGATCCCTCTCCTAACGTTTCAGCAGCTTGCTCCCGAAGAGGCCGGTCGGTTTGACCAGGAGGATGAGCAGCATGATGGCGAACGGCGCCATCTGCGCCAGGGGCGCGTAGATGAGCGATCCGATCGAGACGACCTGTCCGACGATCAGGGCGGAAACCAGGGTTCCCTTGATGCTGCCCAGACCGCCGATGATGACGACCATGAAGACGAAGGGCATCACCTCAAGCCCCATCTGGGGGTCCACCATGATCAAGGGAGCATGCAACCCCCCGGCCAGACCCGAGAGGGTCCCGGCGATGATGAAGGTAATGGTAAAAAGGCGGTAGACGTTGATGCCGAGGCCCTCCACATGCTCGACGTCCTCGATGCCGGCCCGGATCGCCTTGCCGGTGATCGTCCGGTTCAGAAAGAGCCAGATGCCCACGTACACCAGGGCCGCGAGGAGGACCACGATCAGCCGGTAAAGAGGGATCTCCGTGCCCATGATGCTCACCTGGGTCAGGATCGGCATGGGAACCGGCCGGGGGATGAGACCCCAGATGGCCTTGATGAGGCCGACGCCGCCGAAGAGGATCCCAAAGGAGGTGATCATGGTGAAGGTAATGTCCCGCTCGTAGATCCGCAGGAAGATGAACCGTTCCACGAGGAAGCTGAGGCCGCCCGCCACGACGAGCCCCCCCAGGGCCCCCAGCCACATGCTGCCGCTGTAGATGCTGATGGTATAGGTGATATAGGCGCCGACGGAGTAGTAGAGCAGCTGGTCCATACTGATGATACGCATCAGTCCGAAGCAGAGGGACAACCCGATCGCCATCAGAAAGAAGATACTACCGATGCTCAACCCGAAGATCACGCCGGAAATCAGCAGTTGCGTATCAATCATGGACCTTGATCTCCCCTGTCGTTTATGCTTGTTTCAAAGCGCGTTTGGTTTGGGCGAAAAGAGCTTCCTGAGCCGCGGTTCCAGCGAACCCCAGATGCCCCTCTCCCCGGCCAGCATGATGAAGACCAGGAGAAAGCCGATAAAGAGCTCCCAGTTTCCGATCAGATTGCTGATCAGGTCCTTCATGCCGGTGAAGGCCACCGAACCGACCAACGGTCCATAGAGCGTCCCGACACCGCCGAGAATCGTCACCACCACCGGATCGGCGGCGCGATGGGCGCTGGTCATCTCGGGGCTGACGAAGCCCAGATAGATGGCGTACATCGAACCGGCCATGGCCGTGGTCGTATTGGCGATGACAAAACCCAGAAGGCGGATCTTGAAATTGCTGTAACCGAGGAAATTGACCTTGTCCTCGTTGATCTTTGCGGCCATGCAGCAGGCCCCGTAGAGGGTGCCGTCGAGGTATTTGTAAAAGGCCCAGACCGCCACCCCCACCAGGAAGGCGAAGATGTAGAACTCCTTGGGTTTGGTGATGTCCAGCAGGGGGGTGGACTTCATGTTGGTCAGGAACCATAGCCCGTTGTCCCCCTGGGTGATCGGGGCAAGGACCTTCTGCATCATGTAGAAGATGATCACCGCCAGGGCCAGATTGACCAGGGCAAAATAGTCGCTGCGCAGCCGGACGAAGAGGGGCCCCACGATGAGCGACATGAGCACCCCTGCCCCGATCCCGATCAGGATGCCAATGTAGGGGTTGGTGCCGAAATAGAAGAGGTAGAAGGCGGTCGCATAGGCGCCGGTCGCCAGATAGGCCGGCTGTCCGAAGGAGATGAATCCGACCCGCCCCAGAAGGAAGCTGCACCCCATCACGTAGATGGAAAAAATGATGATCTCGTTGGAAAAGGGCAGGGGCAGCGTCACCCGGATCAGCAGCATCAGCAAAAAGGCCACTCCGATGCCCCCCCACCATCTGAACGTCTTCACCATGGGAATTCCTCTTTCATCGGTTGCTCTATGGATCGGAAGATCCGCCGGTTTCCGCCGGAGCCGACTTCGCCCCGATCCGGTTCCATGTCCGAGCGTCTCTCGGGCCGCCCCCTAGAGATAGCCCTCACAGACATTCGTCTTGATCTGATCGCCGGCCAGCTCCGCCACGATCCGTCCCTCCTTGATGGCGTAGATCTTTTCGGAGATGGCGCAGACCATGGGCAGGTTCTGCTCGACGATCACCAGCGCCGCCTTCTTGCTCAACTCCCCGAAGACAGTTTTCAGATGGGCCACGATGCTCGGGGCGAGACCCTCCGTCGGTTCGTCGATCAGCAGGACCTTGGGGCTTCCCAGGATGGCCCGCCCGATCATCAGCATCTGCCGCTCTCCGCCGGAGAGGAAGCCCGCCTTGCGGTCCATCAGCTGTTTCAGCTTGGGGAAATAGTCGGTGACCTGATCCCAGTTGTCGTCTTGCGTGGCGTAGCTGCCCAGTTCCAGGTTCTCGCGGACCGTCAGGTCGGAGAAGACCTTCTTGTCCTGGGGGATGTACTTGATGCCCATCTTGGCGATGTCGTAAGGCCGGACGCCCAAGAGACTGGCGCCGGCGCAATGCACCTCTCCTGAGACATTCTTGATGAAGCCTGCGATGCTCTTGAGGAGGGTCGATTTTCCGGCTCCGTTGCGGCCCACGCAGGCGACCACCTGGCCAGGCTGGACCCCCAGCGCGATATCGAACAGGACCTTCGATTCACCGTAGGAAACGTTCAGGTTTCGGACGGTCAGTCTATCCGTATGATTCATCGTCATGAACTCCCTATGCGCAGATGCCCGCGCCCCCCTCCTCGGAGACGTCGATCTGCCAATAGCTTTTGCGAACCTCCGGATGCCGCAGACATTCCTCATACCCGCCGTCGGCGATGACCCGGCCCTCGTGCATGACGGTGAGCCTCTGGAGGAAGTCCTCGACCTGGGAAATCTTGTGTTCCACGATCAGGATCGTCTGTCTGCCCACATGCCGGTGCAGGACACCCAGGACGCTCTTGATCTCCGATTCGGCAAGCCCCGCCAGCGGTTCGTCCAGGAGAAGCACCTTCGGTTCGGCGAGGATCGCCATGGCGATCTCCAGCCGCCTCTTCTCGCCCAGGCTTAGATGTTTCACCTCCCGCGAGGCCACATCCTGCAACGCGAAGGTCTCCAGGATCGCAAGAATCTTCTCATCCCTGCGGTGCCGCTTACAGGTGTTCGTGAAGAGGTGGAAGAGCGACGATTTCCTGTGCGCCCGGAAGAAGGAGAGGACCAGGTTGTCGATCACACTGAGGTTGTCGAACGTGGAGGTCAACTGGAAGGTCCTCATCATCCCCAGGGCGACTCTCTCCTGGGGAGTCAGCCGGGTCACATCCTGCCCCTTGTAGGTGATGGTCCCCTCGTCGGGCGGGTAGTAACCGGTCAGAAGATTGAAGAAGGTGGTCTTGCCCGCCCCGTTGGATCCGATGATGCCCGCCACCTCGTTCTCATGCAGCAAATAGTCCACCCGATCGACGGCGGTCAATTCGCCGAAACGCTTGGTAACCTTTTGAGTCCTGATGATTTCTGCGCCAAGATCTGTGCTCACGGCCATCCCTTTTCTGAGGTTCCGCCCGGGCGAAGCCATCCACAGGCTCACCGGGGCGGAAAGAGACTTAGTAACCCAGAGACTTCAGATTCGGCATCACCGCATCGCCGCCCTGGTACCCTTCAACCTTGAAAAGATCCCACGGGTGTTTCTGCTCGCCGGGCCCCTTTCCCTTCACCAGGAAAGCGGCGTATTTATAAACGGCCGAATGGTCCTGGCGCCAGTAGGCGGGTCCCTTGACCGACTTGAACTGGCCCTTGTTGGCCATCAGGGCCGCCGCGACCTTGTCCGGATCGAGGGTCTTGGCAGCCTCGAAACCACGGAACATCTCCGTGTAGGCGATGTAAGCGATGACGGCATAGGCGTCGGGGGGTTTGTTGTATTTGGCCTGGTAGAGATCGGTGATCTCATTGGCAGAGGCCGCCACTTCCTTGTCCTCGAAGCCGGCCAGGTCATAGTAGAAGTAGTGCATCGAGTAGACGCCCTGGAGCGCCTCGGGCGGGAGTCCCTTGGCAACGACGTTGGTGATGAAGGAATTGAAGATCGTCATCTCCTTGTTGAGCCCCATCTGGTGGCACTGCTTCAGGAGCGCCACGGCATCGGCGGCAAACTGGGCGGAGATGAAGACATCGGGTTTGGCCGCCTTCACCTTCTGGAGGATGGTCGTGAAGTCGTTCGTCCCCAGGGACACCTCGTCGTAGCCGACGATCTGGGCGTTGTTCTCCTTGGCGGCGGCATAGACGCCGTCCCGGATGTCCCAGCCCCAGCTGTCCGCACGGGCCAGGAAGAAGATCTTCTTCTTTCCCAGAGTCTTGATGGCCGCCGAACCGGCCATGTAGCCGACCGACCATGGGCTGTAGGCTGCGGCAAAGGTGGTTTCGGCCAGCGTCCCCTTCTTGAAGGCGTCCTTGGCCAAGACACAGACGGGGAAATAGGGCATCGGCTCCTTTGAGACGATCGCGTTGATGGCAAAGGCTAGCGGGGCCCAGGTCTGGCCGCCCATGCCTTTGATTCCTTCGGAAACCATGTAACGGTAACGCCGGACGCCGACATCCTGTTTGGCCTCGTCGTCGGCAACCACGCCCTCGACGGTGACCTTGCCCCAAGGCATGTTCAGACCGCCCTTCTTGTTGATCACATCCACCGCCAGCAGTGCGCCTTCCTTCTGGGTCTCTGCAACGGCCGCAAAGGGGCCGGTGAGAGGCAGCAGGATGCCAACCTTGATCTTTTCGGGATTGGCCGCCAGCGCATTTCCATATCCAAAGACACCGAAAAATACAAAAATCGAAAGCATGAGCACAAACTTTTTCATTTTATACCTCCCCTGTTTGAATATGCTGGGTTTCAGGTGGTCCACCAACGCCTCGGTTGACATCACCTCCTTAACCAACCCGCACGGCGGGTCCCGTAGAATTCTGTCCCGACCCTTTGGGGGAGCCGGTGGAACGGTCAAAGGAAATCTTTATCTTATCCGAAGAGCATCCCCGGATGCGGGGATGATTCCCCACCGGTCCGGCGCTGATGTCCCTGTAGATCTGGTCTGCTGATATGATGAGTTTGTCTTAAAAGGAAGTTAAGTATATGAAGCGGACCGATAGGTGTCAAGAAAATTCATTATCAGTCCCTCACCGATCCTATCGATGAAAGGCCCCTTTCCAAGGGAGAACCGACGCCTCAGCGATTCGTCGTCGTCCCGGTCACCGTCCCTTGGTCTTCTCCATCATGGCAGCACGGACAAAACCGCTGAAGAGGGGATGGGGTTTCGTGGGCCGCGATTTGAACTCGGGATGGAACTGGCAGCCCAGGAACCAGGGGTGTCCTTTAATCTCGACGATCTCCGCCAAGCGTCCGTCCGGCGACGTTCCGGTGATCCGAAGGCCCTTTGCCAGAAGCGGTTCCTTGAATGCATTGTTGAACTCGTACCGGTGCCGGTGCCTTTCATTGATCGGGGTCTCACCATAGGCCGTACAGGCGCCGGAGTCCTTTGCCAGGACGCAGGGGTAGGCCCCCAGGCGCATCGACGCCCCTTTTTCGGTGATCCCCTTCTGTTCGGGCAGGAGGTCGATCACGGGAAAAGGGGTGCCCTCATCGAACTCGGAGCTGTTGGCCTCTGCAAACCCGCAAACGTTCCGGGCATACTCCACGACGGCCATCTGCATCCCGAGACAGATCCCGAAAAAGGGAATCTGTCGTTCGCGGGCGTACCGGATGGCGATGATCATCCCCTCGATCCCCCGGTTCCCGAATCCGCCGGGGACCAGGATTCCGTCCGCACCCTCCAGCAGCGTGCCCATCCCCTCCTTTTCGATCCTCTCCGAATTGACGAAACGGAGATTCACCCGGCAGTCGTTGGCGATCCCTCCATGGTAGAGGGCCTCGTTGA
>CAYOGU010000049.1:0-14936 GCA_964403345.1 uncultured Syntrophus sp.
AGGCAGGGTCGGCTGGCCCTCTGGGGACTGGGCCTCTTCAGTGTCCTGTTCTCGTCGTACCTGACCTTTCTGGAGCCCTTCGTGATCGGCGCGACCTGCACCTTCTGCCTGGTCTCCGCCGTGGTTCTGGTCATGATCCTCTGGGCCTCCATCCTGCCGGCCAAAGCCTCGCTGGGGAGGATGGAGCCAAAGGGTCCATGACCGGCGGCCGACCTTCCGATCGGTCCTTTTCCCAGTCTGCATTGCGAAGAGATGTTTAACGGTATTCTCCGGGCGCCGAAGATCTACGGCGCCTTCTCGTCCGAGAGGCGGATCGTCATGGTGAAGCGGTTGGTCCCGTCGTGGAAGGGGGTGTAGGTCAGATCGTCGATCGACCGGTCGGCCAGGCGCAGGCCGATCGCCTCGAAGGAGGTGAGCTTGAAGGACCGCTCGCGGCCGGCCATGAAGTGCTTCTCCAGGGCGCCGCGCGGCCCCCGGTATTCGACCTGGATGTCCAGGGCCCGGGGCCCCTGGCGATAGGCCAGGCTGATCCGCGACGGCTCCGTCCCCGTTCGGATCATCCGGACGCAGTAGTGGAAGATCTCCTCCAAGGCGAGCGAGATCCGGGAGGCCTTCTCTTCTCCGAAGCCGCACTGCCGGGCCACCTCCCGGGTGATCTTCTGGACCAGGGGGAGCCGCCCGATGTCGGCGGCGACGGAAAGGGCGATGATCTCTTCAACGCTATGGTTCATAGGGGTCATCCCAGGATCGATGCGTCCGGATATCGGTATCCCCTCCCGGATCGCGCGGGCCATCGCTAGTTTATCACGTTGGTGCATGTCAGGGCCAGGGACGACGATGCGTCCCCCGGGATGCTGTTCCAGCGGAAGTCGCAGGCGGTTCCGTCCGAAGCCCTCGTGTTGAGGGTCCATACGATGTTGGACCCGTTGGCCGAGAGCCTGCATGTCCGGGGAATATCCTCCCCCCCATAGATGTCGATTAGCCCGGTTGCGCCTCCAGGGGAAAGGAAGGTGTCGAACGTCGCGCACACCTCCCGGATCGGGCAGGTCATCGTCAGGGTGGCCGACCGGAGGACGCGGTCGGCCATCTGCGGGGCGCAGGAACCGCCGCTGAAGGCCTTGACGGTGACGGATCGCGAAGCCTGGTTGTCGATGGCGAGCGAGGCGGCCCCGGCCGCCCCGACCGTAGCGGCCAAGAGCAGGGTCGCCGCGAGGGCCAGGGCCGCAGGGCGGCCGGAAGGGAACGCCCCGCTTCTTCTGATCGATGCTGAATCCATGCCTTCCTCCTTCCTATTGAGCCGCGCCCGGCAATCCAACTCCCGGTAGCCCCGGGCCTGCGGGTCCGTTCCGGCCCAGTCCTATGGCTGAAAGACGCTGCACTCGCACTGGGGAGGGAAAAAGGGATTCGGGGGGCTCATCTTGCACGCGATGCCGCTGTACTGCTCGTTCAGCTCCAGGGAGTTGAGCTGGCTCCAGCGGCTCGTGTAGACATTCGCGTGCTTCGGGGCGTACCCGTCCGACAGGGGGATCGGGGCCTCCGTGTTCCCGTTGAAGTTCTGGGTGGTGTCGATGTCCGCAGATTGGCTGCGCACGCTCTTCAGGACCACGATGATGCCGTTTCCGCTTCATGGGAATCCCTCCATGGGTGATTGGCGGCGACAGGGTCCCTACGGTCCGCTGCCGTCCCGTTGGCCTTTTTTACGGCAAATCCCATGCCATGTAAAATATTTAATGATATTGGACCGGAAGAAAACCGCCGGTCCCGGGGCCTGGCCCAAACCGCCTACTTTGTTGCAAGGGGTGTCCTTTCTGTTGGCACCCGGACCGGCCCGCTCGTCGGTCCGCTCCAGGCAGGGTCCTTTCTGCTTGGCTTTCAGCGCCGGGATCTCTATAATGAGACCCAGGACGTCATGGCCTGGGACCGGGCCACCGGGGCGTGCCGATCTGGGGCCTGCCGCAAATTCGGCCTGGACGGCGCGGCCGATGGGCCGGCCAAAGGAAACCAGGTGCTGGCCTGGGAAAACAGAGGCGGGAAAGGGGTGAGCTGGATGGGTGACGGTCGATCTTCGTCCGGGAGAATTGCGGCGCCCATGGGTGCGGTCCGGCAGGCCCTCCTCATGGCCCTGGCCCTGATCGTGATCCAGGCGGGATTCGCCCTGGCCGCGGGGGAGACCCCGTCCTCACCGCCCAAATACGGCCCGCCAGGCGCGCCCTACGCCGCGCCCCTGGCCCAATCCCACGGATACTTTCAATCGGCCGCCCATCCGGCCCCGGATTTCTGGAAGCTGATCGGCCATTACCAGGGACAGGAGAAACCCGATTCCTGCTCCGTGGCGGCCGTGGCCATGGTCATGAACGCCATCGCCCGGACCGAAGGGGGCCTGAAGGCCAGCGACGCCAACTTCCGGCAGGACCGGTTGCTCGAGGAGGTCCGGGCGGCCCGCTGGAAGGAGCGGGTGACCGCAAAGGGGTGGGAGGGCCGCAAGGGCCTGACCTTGGCCGAGCTCGAGGAGGTCACCGCGGCCGCCCTGAAGACCTACGGCCTTGCGGGTTGGACGGTCTCCCGGCGCGCCTTCGAGGCGGCCACGCCCCAGGCCCTGGGCGAGCTGCGCGGCATCCTGGCGGCCAACGAGGCCTCGGCCGACGACTTCGTCATCGTCCACTTCCTCCAGGACAAGCTCACCGACGACCCCGGCGGCCCCTACGCCCACATCTCGCCCGTGGGGGCCTACGACGCCGCCTCGGATCGCGTCCTCATCCTCGACGTGGACCGGGAGTACTACAGCCCCTACTGGGTCGGCCTGGAGCGGCTGCTCGTCGCCCTGAGCAGCCGGACGGCCGCCTACGGCCACGGCGGGCTCCTCATCGTGCGACGGGTCTCCCGCGGGGGGCGCTGAGGGCGGGGCGAAAGAGACCGCGCTCAGCGGGCCCGCTGCTGGTCGCTCCGGACGATCTCGGCGATCTGCCTGGCCCGCTCCGAATAGAGAGCGATACCTTCCCAGTCCGTCTCCCCGCGGACCTTCTGCATCAGAAGGCGGTCGCCGCCGGCCCCTCCGGGCAGGAGCCCGCCGATAAAGTAGCCGCGCCGGCGCAGGATCTGCGCGGCCGCGGCCACGCTGGGCGAGGCCAGGGGCAACCAGAGCTGGAAGACCTCCGTCGCTTTCTCGGCGGCCCGGCCCTCCTGCCGGGCGAGGAAGGCCTCGAAATCGGCCCCGATGCGCTCCACGGCGATCCGGGCGACCTGGGCGAAGTCGAAGAGCTCCAGGCCCCCCAGGCTCTCCCCCGCCACCGGCAGCGCTTCCTCAGCAGCCTCTGCGAAGGCGCGCTCCAACCCCAGTCCTGAGTAGAGGTATCCCAGGGCTTCCCCATAGACCGGCGGCAGGTGGACTCTCTGCGGCATGGGCCGGTGGCGAAAGTATCCCAGCAGGACCGAGACGCGGCCCCGGGCGCTCCTTTTGGCGCTATAGGCCGCGGCCGGCATCAGCTCCACCTCCAGCCCCGTTTCCCGATAGTCCAGCTTCAGGCACATCTTCTGGATCTGGAGGTGGTTGCAGACCGGCTCGCCCAGGATCTCCTCCACAGCGAAGGCCCGGGCCACCTCCCGGATCGAATGCTCCATGACCTGAAAGAAGATCCCCTGGCCGCGGAAGGCGGGCAGGACGGCGCCCGCGGCGTTTTCATAGAGACGGGCGCCGGCGTCCAGGAGGACCAGGGCGTTGTGGGCCACCACCTGGCCGTCGGGCGTCCTGGCCACGTTGGAGAGGATGCGGCCGGCGGCGTTCTCTGCGATGAGCCGCGCGGGGTCGTAGTAGGCGCGGATGGGATAGCCTTCGCCGTAGACCTCCCGAAAGAGCCGGGCCACTCCCGGGGCGTCCTCGGGCCGGAACAGATCGATCTGGATGGCCTCCATCAATCACCTCTGCGGGTCCGGTCGCAGCCGGCTCGCGGCGCTGAAGCCTTCGTGGAAGACGACGATAATGACCTGGGCATCGGAGGCCTTCTCGCTGCGGATGTTCATCTTGAACCCCTCATTTCACTTGGTGGTGGAAGATTTTTACCAAGGAAGACTCGGGATGACAAGGGTTTTCCCTGCGAATTTACCGAGTGCATCGCGGATATCTTTACGCCGCGACCGGAGTGCTTCTGGTTTGGGAACGGTATGACTCATTGGCGCTACATCATTCATGAACTGCCGAAGCGTCTGATCATTTTGGACCGGTCGCGATTGGATGTCTTGCTTTCGCCTCCCGGATACCTATAATGAGATCCATGACACTCCGAAAAGGAAAGGGGCGGGCGATGAAGAGGCTGAGGCGGTTGGCGGTCTGGGCAACGATCGGGATCCTCTGCGGGGCGGCCAGTGCCGGGGCCGCGGGGCCGCCGCCGGTGGGCGGGCCGCTTCCCGATTTCACGCTTGCCGTTCCCAAGGACGGGGCGGAGCGGGCCTATCTCGGCCTTGCCGGATCGGGGTCCTTCCGGCTCCCCCAAGTCAGCGCCCAGGCCGTGGTGGTCGAGATCTTCAGCATGTACTGCCCCTACTGCCAGAAGGAGGCCCCGAACGTGAACCGGCTCTACGAGCGGATCGAGGGCGACCCGGCGCTCAAGGGGAAGATCATGGTGATCGGGATCGGGGCCGGGAACTCCAGTTTCGAGGTGAACCTCTTCAAGAAGAAGTACGCCATCCCCTTTCCCCTCTTCCCCGACGCTGAGTTCGTCATCCACAAGCTGGTGGGGCAGGTCCGGACGCCCTGCTTCATCACGGTGAAGCTCCAGCCCCAGGGCCCGGCCCAGGTGGTCCACACCCGCCTGGGGGGCTTCGAGGCCGTGGAGCCCTTTGTGGCGGAGATCGTCCGGGCCGCCGCTGTGAAATAGGAGGCGCGAAGATGAAAAGATGCCCTGCTTTCCTGGCCGTCCTGCTCGCGGCACTCCTGATGGCCGCCCCAGCCGCGCCCCGGGCCCAGACCTTCTCAGAGGCCTACAAGGACAACATCTACGACCCCGGCCTCCTCAAGCCCGTAGACAGCGTCCTGAAGGTCCAGGTCGGCCAGAAGGCCCCGGGTTTCACGCTCAAGGCGGTCTCGGGGGAGAAGGTCTCCCTCCGGCAGTTCCGGGGGAAGAAGAATGTGGTGATTTCTTTTGTCCCGGCGGCCTGGACCCCGGTCTGCTCGGACCAGTGGCCCGGCTACAACATCAGCCGGGAGCTCTTCGAGGCCCGCGACGCGGTCCTTTTGGGGATCACCGTGGACAACCTCCCGACCCTCTTCTCCTGGACCAACCAGATGGGGAAGCTCTGGTTCCCGGTCCTTTCGGATTTCTGGCCCCACGGTGCCGTGGCGAAGCGATACGGCGTTCTGCGGTATGACGGGACCTCGGAGCGGGCCCTCTTCGTGATCGACAAGAAGGGGATCCTCCGCTACCTCGACGTCCACGACATCAACCAGCGGCCGTCGCTGGAGGTCCTTATCGGCGAGTTGGAAAAGCTCGGGGATTGAGGGCGCCCATTGCTGCGGGGCGTGGACCAATATCATTGGTCCTTCGATTCAACCTGTGCTAGGAAAGGCACGGAGTTTGCGGCCGCAAGAATCCGGCAAAGGCCGGACGGGATGTGGTCAACCGATAACCAGAGAGGAAATCGATGAAAAAGCCATTGATCGGAATCAGCGTCGGCGATCCGGCGGGGATCGGGCCGGAGATCGCCGCCAAGGCCCTCGCCATGTCGGAAATCTATGAGATGTGCCGGCCCCTGCTCGTTGCGGAATCGCGGATGATGCGGGAGGCTGTCCGTTTTTCCGGGTTGGATTTGGAAGTGCGCGCCGTGGCCGCCCCGGGGGAGGGACTTTACCGGTGCGGTACCCTGGATGTACTGGATCTCAAGAACATTGAGCCGTCCGACATCCGGCACAAGGTCGCGGCCGCCCAGACCGGCCGCGCCTCCTTCGAATACGTCCGGAAGGTGATCGACTTGGCGATGGCCGGCCAAGTCGATGCCACGGTGACCGGGCCCATCAGCAAGGAGGCCATCAACCTGGCCGGCTTCCAGTATTCGGGCCATACGGAGATCTATGCCGATTTCACCCATACGAAGGATTATGCCATGATGCTGGTCCACGACCACTTCCGGGTGATCCATGTCTCCACCCATGTGTCGATGCGCGAGGCCTGCGACCGGGTCAAGAAGGACCGGGTCCTCCGGGTCATCCGGCTGGGACACGACGCCGTGCGGAAACTGGGGGTGGACCAGCCGCGGATCGCCGTGGCGGGGCTCAACTGCCACGCGGGCGAGGCGGGCCTCATGGGCCGCGAGGAAATCGAGGAGATCGATCCGGCCATCCGGCAGGCCCGGGCCGAGGGGTTCCGCGTCGACGGACCGATTCCCCCGGATACGGTCTTTTCCAAGATGCAGGGGGGGCAGTACGATCTGGTGGTGGTCATGTACCACGACCAGGGACACATCCCTACCAAGATCATTGGGTTCAAGTACGATGTCCGGACGAACACATGGGGAAGCGTCTCCGGCGTCAACATCACCTGTGGCCTGCCGATCATCCGGGTGTCCGTGGACCACGGGACGGCCTTCGGCAAGGCGGGCGAGGGCCGGGCCAACCCCGAGAGCATGGTGGACGCGCTCCGGATCGCTTCCCGGTTCGCTTCGCAGGATTGACGGGCCATGGACGGAGGGGGCGGCCGGCAACCGGTCCGCCCGGAACCGCCGTACCCTGAAGGTCGCTGGATCTGCCGTGCCGTGGCTGGATGGGGGGCCCGATGGGCGGTCAGCCGTCGAAGGGCCGGTCGGCCATTCACGACGGGGTCCCCCCTCAGTGGGGCCGTTTCAGACGATCCACCGCCCTGCACAGGGCGTCTTCCGCGCCGAAGGCCCCGGCTTTCGTCACGACCCCCAGACCGTCGTAGGGTCCGCCTTTCAGCGTCCCCAGAGGAATCCCCGGGGCGATCTCCTCGATGATCCTGATCCCGGTGGCCGAAAGAAGACGGCAGGCGCTCGCGGCGATGTCCCCGCCCGTCAAAACGAGGCCGGCCAGGGTTGCGCCCGCAGCGATCCGCCGGCCGAGACCGCCCAGGGCGTCGGCGATCCTCTCGGCGGTTTCCTGGACGGGAAGGTCCAGAGAGAGGGCCTCCTGCCGGACCTTGTCCACGGCATCGCCGCCGTATCCGGTCGCCATCACGACATCCCGGCCGGATCTCACGGCGTTCAGGGCCGCGTTCAGGCAGCGGCTGATCTCATGAATTGCCGCTTCCGGCTGCAGCAGTTTGCAGGGGTTCGTCTCGATCCACTCGACATCCGCCCTCTGTATGAGCATCCCGACCTGTTTGCGGGTTACGGGGCTCACGCTTCCGGCCAGGACGACGACCGATTTTCCCTCCGATGGCCTTTCCCCTGCCGGGTCCTTCCCTGCCGGCGGCCCGACCGGCCCCAGCAGGGGCGGCAAATGCTCGGCCAGCCCGGCCGAACCGACCCACAGGACCGGCTTGCCGAGGCGCATCGCCGCCGCGGCAAGCATCTTCAGGTGTTCATCCTCCCAGATGTCGCACAGCAGTACCCGCTCGCCGGCGGCGATCCTTTCCCCCATCGCCTCCAGAATGGCCTCCGGGCCGGCGGCGACAGCCTTGATCCCCACATGTCCCACCTTTCTGAGGGTCTGTCCGGACAACAGGGTCGGAATATGGGATTCCCGGATCGGACATCTGGGGTCTTGGGCGATCTCCGTGGCCTCCAGCGGGATGCCGTGGAGCAGGAGGTAGCCGCCTACGGTGGTCCGGCCGTTCTTGGGATAGGCGGGCGCGACGACGGCCAGTTCCAGTCCGCAGGTATCCATGACGGCGTCGATTTCACGACCGATGTTGCCCCGCAGTGTGGAATCGATCTTTTTGAAGATGAAGCGAAACCGGCTGTCCTTGAACAGCAGGGCCGTCTGGGCCGCCTTCCGGTAGGCCTCCTCCGGCGCCAGGGCCCGGCTCTGGCAGTCCACCACCACCACATCCTCTTCGGGACCGCCGGGAGGAAGATGCCTCCCCATCAACACGAGGGTCGTCAAGCCCTGCTTGGCGAACTGCACCCCCGTATCGTTTGCGCCGGTCAGATCGTCGGCAATGACAGCGATTTGCTTGTCGGAATCGGGTGCTTGCATGATCTTGGAAGGATAGAGAATGAGGTCCCGCCTGTCAATGGGAATTCGGCACGGCACCCTCTTTAGTCTTCCTTCCGGCAGGGATCGGTCAGGCCTTGGCGATCATCGCCGCCACCATGTCCACTGCGCTTGCCGCGTCGGGGGAATAGCCGTCCGCCCCGATCTCGCGGGCGAATTTCTCCGTGACCGGGGCGCCCCCCACGGCGATCCCGACCTTGTCATGATGGGCGCGGAGTTTGTCGACCGTCTCCTTCATCTGCGGCATGGTGGTCGTCAGGAGGGCAGAGAGGCCGACCACCTGGGGCTTATGTTCGTCGAAGGCCTGGACGAACCGCTCCGTCGGCACATCGATGCCCAGGTCGACCACCCGGTAGCCTGCGCCTTCCAGCATCATGATCACCAGGTTTTTCCCGATATCGTGCATGTCGCCTTTGACGGTTCCGATGACGATCGTCCCCTTTTCCGCGATCCCCGCGCTGACGATCAGCGGTTTGATGACGGCCATCCCCGTGTGCATGGCCCGCGCCGCCATCAGGACCTCCGGAACGTACACCTCGTTGACCTTGAACCGGGCGCCGATGATGTTCATGCCGGCGATCAGGCCGTCATTGAGGATGCCGGCGACCGCCAACCCTTCGGACACGGCGCGCTCCGTGGATTCCTTGACCTTCTTTGCATTTCCGGCGATGACGCCTTCCTTGATTTCATCCAAAATCGACATGGTCGGGATAACCTCCTGCTTGGTCCTTTATCTAGCGAAGAGCAGATTCGGCAAATAGGTGACCGTCTGGGGGAAGATGATCATCGTCAAGAGGGCGAGCAGCAGGACGGCATAGAAGGGGAGAGAGGCAATGGTCAACTGCTTCACGGAGATCTTGGCGATATCGCAGACGATGTACATGCACAATCCGAACGGCGGGGTCATCAGGCCGATCATCAGGGCCAGCGTAGACACCACGCCGAAGACGACGGGATCCATGTGTACGCTGTTTACCACCGGCATGAGCAAGGGGATAAAGATGATGATCAGGGCGGAGGGGTTTAGGAAACAACCGGCGATCAGGAAGGCGATGACGATCAGAAAAAGGATAACGGTCGGATCCGCCGAAACCGAAGTGAGGACTTTGGTCAGGTAAATCCCCATTTGTTCCCGAGAGAAGACCCAGGCGAGGGCATAGGCGCAACCCACGATGAACATGATCTTCGCGGTATATAGGGCGGTGGCCACCAGCTCCGAGAAGACCTTGGACAGATTCAGATCCCGATAGACGAATAAGGCGATCGCCATGGCATAGAAGCAGGCCACGACGCCGGCTTCGTTCGGCGTGAAGATCCCGGTGACCATCCCGCCGATGATGATGACCGGTGCGCTCAGTGCCGGAACGGAAATCACAAAGGACTTCGCCAATTCCTTGAGGGGGACCCGTTCGGACCTCGGATAGTTCCTTTTCTTGGCCAGATAATAGACCATGACCATCAGGTATCCCGCCAGGAAGATGCCGGGGATGACCCCTCCGACGAACAACTTGCCGATCGAGATCCCGGTAATTCCTCCAATCAGGACCATCGGGATACTGGGAGGAAAGATGGGACCAATTGTGGAGGCTGCACCTGTCAAGGCGGCGGCAAATTCGCTGTCGTACCCTTCTTTTTTCATGGTCGGGATCAGGACTTTCCCGATTCCGCTGGCGTCGGCCAATTCGGAACCCGACATCCCGGCCATGATGAGGTTGGCCAGGACGTTCACCTGGGCCGTCCCGCCGGGGAAATGGCCGACCAGACTCTTGCTGAAGCTGAAGAGCCGTTCTGTAAGGCCCGAGGTGTTCATGATTCCGCCCGCCAGCATGAACAGGGGGATGGCCATCAAGCTCTCCGCCTGGGTCCCGGTGATGATGTTCAGGGGGATCATCGCCGGGGAGAGGTAGGGGGAGGCAAAGAAATAGGCCATGGTGGCCGTTCCCAAGGTGAAGGCCACCGGCAGGCCGATGACGAAGCCGACAACCATGATCCCTGCGACCATCGTCAGCATAATTTGTTCCCCCTTTTCTTGTCGTATTGAGAGAGGATCTCGAAGATGAACATGATGACGATGGAGAACGGCAGGGCGGCGCTGAGATAGACCCTCGAGAGCCGGAAGGAAACCGCGTACTGGTTGGCCACGGACGCTGTAAAGAGGATCGAATAGTAGAAGATGACGGCCAGGAATACCCAGCAGACTGCCTTGATGATAACGGCCAGTATTCTCTGAACCTTCGCCTTCGTTTCCCCATGCAGGAAGTATTCGATGATATCCACGATCATGTGGTCTTTCCTGTGGAAAAGGACCGCTGTCCCCAAAAAGACCACCCAGACGAAAATCCAAAGGGCCGCCTCGCCTGCCCAGAGAAAGGCCGTGATGTTGGCATAGCGGGTGACTACCTGCAGAAAAAGAAGGACAACGATGATCGCCAACAGGACCCCGTTGAGCCTTTCGATTATGACTGCCAGTTTCGATCCCATTACGGATACCCTCCCCATTATCAAGGCTTTTATGAAAAAGTGGGGAGAGGAACCCCTCTCCCCTTATCCTCTATTTTCTGGGACGGTATTCCTTGATTTCCTTCTGGATCTCCTGATAGAGGCCTAGGGCCCACTGGCTGGCGAATTTATTGGGAATATCCTTTAATCGATCCTTGAACGCGGCCTGGTCCGACGCGACAAAGGTCATCCCCTTGTCGATCAGCTTCTGCTTCCATTGTCCTTCCATCTTGGCCTGAAGATTGTTGTGATATACGGTGATGTCCTTTCCGGTTTGAATGAGAATCTTCTGTTGCTCAGGGTTCAGGCGCTGGAAGAATTTTTCGCCGACCACGTAGGTGAAAAAGGCGCGCTGATGCTCGGTGACGTTGACGTACTTCTGGACCTCGTAGAAGGCCGGCGTGTAGATATAGGAGAGGGGATTCTCCTGGGAATCCACCACCCCTTGCTTAAGGGCCAGATAGAGTTCGCCGTAGGCGATCGCCGTGGGTTGTGCGCCCAATTCCTTCCAACTTTCCACATAGATGGGTTGGAGGGGGATCCTGATCTTCAGGCCTTTTACATCCTTGGGATCCTTGATCGGTCGGTTGGAGGTCAGATTGCGAGGGCCTCTAAGACCGTAACCGATCATGCGGATGCCTTTGTTGCTGAGCATTTCTGCATTGACCTTTTGGCCGATCGGTCCGTTCAGGACGTGCGCCACCTCATCGCTGCTTCCGAAGATGTAATAGGCGCTCCAGATATTGTATCGCGGTGCGGCCTGCTCATGGATGGTGGTGCCCATGATGGACATGTCGACACTGCCCAATTGAAGCCCAGATACGATGTCGACCTCCTTGCCCAGCTGCTCGCTGCCAAACAGCTTCACATCGATCTGCCCCTTGGTCTTCTCCTCGAACCATTTCTTGAATTGTATGGCGGCGAGGTCTTCCTCGGCGCCGGGAGAACCGCTGTAGGCGACACTCATTTGCATCGCGGCGAGGGTGACTCCTGAAGGAATGAACAAAACCATGAAGATAACCATGACAATCCATTTTTTCATTGGCCGTGCCTCCTCCTTTCTTCTGAAACGATCCAAGTTGGGCTGGAACGGCGATCACGGCAGGTCGTCAGGACGACGACGCCGGGCCGTTAAGGGTTCCAGCAGGTCAGGATGGCCTTGATGTTCTCCAGGGGAACATCCACGCCCGCCACGCTGTGCCCGATCAAGCCCCCGCCTTTGACAAAGAGCCTTGCCTTCATTTCGGCGGCGGTATGGTAGATCTCTTCAGGGGTCCCGTAGGGCAGCAGACCCTGCCGGTCCATTTCCCCCCAGAAGGTGATCTTCCCCGCAAACTGGCCTGCAATATTCTCCAAACCCATGCAGGAGATCTGGGAGTTGATCGCATCGATCCCCAGCTCGATCAATTCGGGGTACAACTCCAGCACATGGCCGCAGGTGTGGTAGAAGATGAACTTTCCGGAATCTTTGATGGTCTCCATGATTTCCCGGTAGGCGGGCTTGAAGAATTCCCTCCACATCTTCGGGGAGATGAGAAGAGCCCTCTGGGTCCCGTAATCGTCGGAAAAGTAGATGGCATCGACATCCCTCTTCAGCCAGTATTGGAGATAGACCTTGAAATACTCCAGCACCTTGTCCCTGAGGATCGCCGCGCCCTGCGGCTCGCCCGCCAGGTCGTAGAGGAGGTTCTCGGTGCCCCGGATGAACTGCATCCTCTGGAACAGCTCGATGTATCCCCCCAGGATGAACCGGTTCTTCCTGCGGCCGTCCTCGATCTTCCGGTCGATGCTATCCCCGTGCTTCCGCCATTCCTGATCCAGCCACTCCAGCGGGGGGTGGTAGGCGCCGACCTTAGCGATATCGTCGATGGCCGGGATCTTGACTTCCCCGTTGATGCCCTGACGGAGGACTCTCCATGTGCTGCCCCATGCGTCCCTGATATCCCCGACGTCCGACATTTCGGGGTAGAAGTTTCGGTCCGTCGGGCCGAACATCCTGACAATATCCAGCGGATGCTGTTCCAGAAGGGCGTCGAGATCCTTCCCGTATCTCAACTGGGTAGCCCGATGAATCCACATGTCCACCGGCACCCGGTCCGGATTCTCGAATCGCAGCGTGGCTGCCACTCTGTCTCGGCTGTTCATCGTCCGTCTCCCTTTTTTGCCTGGTGTAGATGCGGGCCACGCGCTGTGCACGCCCGGGCCTGCGCTACCGGTCGTCTGCAGGGATTTGCCCGGTCGCGATCCCGACCTTTCAGAGAGCCCTGGAGGTTCAGGCAAGATTTATGCGTCAGAAATCGAAACATCGGGACGCCCTGTCTCAAGGGCCTGCTTGATTTATCAGCGGCCCGCCGATCAGGGGGGCCGCATGTTAAATATGATAAAATCAGCATATCCTATGCCAAGGTTATGTAGATAATGGATACAAATAAAAAGCTTAATAATCAATGTGATAGGTTGATAGAGCGGGTCGGGGAGGATGGGGATGGCCGGTTTGGCCCGGGATGTGCACCATAATGCAACAGATTTTTGTGTTGCATATGAGCGTTGCGCAACGTTGCAGAAACATCCTTCTGTGAGATTGCCGGGGAAGAGGCGAAGGCTATCGCTCCGCCGGATTGAGTTTCTTCATCCGTCTCCAGAGCGTGGTCCGGTCCATGCCGTAGAGCTCGGCGATTCTCCTCTTGCTGTAACCCTGTTTCTGGAGGTCCTCGATGGTTTCCGGGGTCATGGCCATTCGGTCCAGTCGCTCCGGCTTCCTGTCCTCAAGGTCAGCGGGGGAATCTATATCCCGCTTCGGGCCCGCTGCAGGACCGCCGGCCCCGCTCTCCGGGTCTCCCGTTTTTCCAGGCCGGATCTTATAGTCCAGTACCCTCTCCACGTCGATCCCGTCGATCACGCGGGTTTCGCTCAACACGGCAAGCCTCTCGCAGGCGTTCTTCAACTCCCGGATGTTGCCGCTCCAGGCCATGCCTATCAGCCTGGCCTTGGCTTGGTCGGTCAATTCGAATGTCCTGCCGTCGCCGGAATTCTCCGCATAATCGCGGATAAAGTTTTCCGCCAAGATGGGGATGTCCTCCTTCCTTTCCTCCAGGGAGGGGAGCTGGATCTTCAGGACATCCAGGCGATAGTAGAGATCCTCCCTGAACTTTCCTTTTTCGACGAGATCGGACAGGTCCCGGTTCGTGGCGGAAATGATCCTGACGTCGACGCTGATGACCCGGTCGTGTCCCAGGCGCATCAGCTCCTTTTCCTGCAGGACCCGCAGGAGCCTAGCCTGGAGCGCCAGGGGCATCTCGCTGATCTCGTCGAGAAAGAGCGTTCCCTGGTGGGCCAATTCGATCAGCCCCTGCTTCCCTTTTTTGACCGCCCCCGTGAAGGCCCCCTCGACGTATCCGAAAAGCTCGCTCTCCAGCAGGTTTTCCGGAATGGCCGCACAGTTGATCGCCACGAAAGGCGCATGCTTTCTCCTGCTCGCGTTGTGGATGCTCTGGGCGAAGATCTCCTTGCCGGTGCCGCTCCTGCCGACGATCAGGGCATTGGAATCGACCTGGCTGAACTTCCGGGCCATTTTGATGGTTGCCTGGATTCTCTCGCTGCGGCCGAGGATGTCGCTGAAGTGGTGCTTGGCCACGTGCCCGCGCTCGGTGGTCTTGGTCCGGATCCTCCCCTCTGCCTCCTGGATCCTGGACACGTACTGAAAGGTGATGACCGAACCGACCCGTTCATTCTTGAGCAGGATGTCCGTTTTGTTGACCGCCAAGGGGATGCCGTTGTGCTTGACGACCTCGTCCAGGCAGGTAGCCGTGCCGCTCACCAGTTCACTGAAAGGCGATCTCGGCAGGACCTCCTCGATCCGCCTGCCGACGATCGCCTGGGTCGTGGTCCCCAGGATCTTTTCGCAGGTCGCATTGATCGCAGTGATGCGGTTTTCCCTGTCCAGGGAGATGATGCCGTCGAAGGTGTGATCCAGGATCGTCTTGAACCGTTGTGCCTTCTCCTCTTCGATCCGGCTGATATAGGCCACCCTTTTCGCCTCGGTGATGGCATGCCACATCGCGTTCTTCCCCGAGACGATCATGATGCTGTCCATGCCGATGCTGCGCGCGTAATCGCAGGTCGGCTTTCCCCCCACGATCACGCTGTCGCGGTCTATCAACTTCTCGAAGGCTTTCTGCGTTTCCTGGCCTAACTGCGAAGGCATCAGGATGGTCTGGATATCGAGGCCCATCATTTCCGCCAGGCTGTCCGCCTGGTAGATGATATTCCTTGTCGC
>CAYOGU010000050.1:0-14842 GCA_964403345.1 uncultured Syntrophus sp.
CATCCTCTCGACCATGTCGGGTGCAGGCATGCTGTCCTGATCGAAGGTTGCGATCCAGTCACAGCGGCCGTCGTCCTCAAGGGCCCGGCGGATTCCCTGGTTGAGGGCGGCGGCGACGCCGCGGTTCTCGGGGTTTCGGATCACGGCAACACCCCCGGCCGCCTCCAGGGCGCGATCCAGATGCCCCAGGGCCTCCCCCGTCGTGCCGTTGTCCACGACGACGACCCGGGAAACCTGTGCAGCGATCCTCTCCATGCGAGCCGCAAAGCCGGCATCGGGGAAATAGGTGACCACAACGGCACAGACCTGGGGGGCTGCAGGAGATAGAGGCGTAAAGGTCATTTCGAAGAATCCCTCGGGATGCATTCACCGACCGGATTCACACCCGCAGGCCAAGCCATCACAGTCGGGAAACCCATGGCGACGGCGTCAGCCCGGTCACCAGGAGATGTCTGCGAGGCAATGGTACCCTCATGCCTCGCCATCGGCAATCCGCCGGCCGTTGACGGGCAAGGTCTGTGGTGCGACGGCGATGGACGAATCGATCCGGTCACGGGTCAGATGGGGGCTGTAGTAGGGATCGTTTCGGATCCAAGATTCCCAACGCTTTTTCAAGATCTCCGCTTCGCGATCCAGACGGAGCCGTTTTTCGCCCTGTTCGTCGGAACCACGGCTGATGGATTCGTAATGGTGGAGACGGACCTGGGGCAGGACCACATTCCAACACCCCTTCTCCAACAGGCGCAGGCAGAAGTCCACGTCGTTGTAAGCGATCGCCAGTCCTTCGTCAAAACCGCCGACAGCCAAGAAAAGGTTCCGCTTCACCATGAGGCAGGCCCCCGTCACGGCGGCATAGTTGGAAACGACCAGCAGACGGCCGAAATAGCCGAGGGTCCCCGCGTCGGCGAAACGATGGGCGTGGTTGGCCGGTCCCAGAACGCCCAGGACCAATCCAACATGCTGGAAGGTTCCGTTGGGATAGAGCAGAAAGGCCCCGACGGCGCCGATGCGCTGGCGCTGGGCCTGACCGGCCATTTCTTCGAGCCAGTTTTCGGTGAGGACCTCCACGTCATCGTTAAGAAGGACCACCAGTTCTCCCCTGGCCTGCCGCACGCCCTCGTTGACGAGACGGGAGAAATTGAAGGGAACATCCTGCCGGACCACCCTGAAGCGGTCTGGTTCCCGGGCCTTCCAGACATCGAAGCAGGCCAAGGTCTCTGCCCGGACGCTGCCGTTGTCGACGACGACCACCGCGAAGCGGGGGTAGGAACTCCTCCCGAAGATCGATCTCAGGCACCGTTCCAGGACGTCGGACTGGTCCCGGGTAGGGATGACGATGCTGATCAGGGGGTGGCCTACTATAGGATAATGGACCAGGTACTGGCCGGGAAAGTTCGTCACGTTCTCCACCCAGCCGCCTTCACCCCGCCTTTCGAGGGCCTCCTGGATCGCCCGGAGCCCCGCCCGATAGGCGTAGTGTTTCGAGTCGCACGTCAGGGCCGTGGACCCCTTGATCGTCCGCCAGTGGTAAAGAATTTTGGGGATATGGTAGATCCGGTCGGTCCTTTCGGTCAAACGGAGGACCATGTCGTAATCCTGGCTTCCCTCCATGCCGACGCGGAATCCCCCGATCTGCCGGAGAAGCTCTGAGCGGTAGACCCCTAGATGACAGGTGTACATCTGGGAGAGGAAATAATCGGGAGACCAGTCCGGTTTGAAGAAGGGCGAATGCCTCCGGCCCCATCCGTCGATCTTGTCCTCGTCGCTGTACACCATGTCCGCATCAGGATGGCGGGCAATGAACGAGGCCATCTCAAATAGGGCATCGGGGGTCAGTTCGTCGTCATGATCCAGGAGCGCGACGTATTCGCCCGTGACCAGGGCAAGGGCTGAATTGGAGGCCGCCGAGATGTGCCCGTTGGTTTCCCGGAATACGATCCGGATGCGGCTGTCCCTGGCCCGGTATTCCTCCAGGACCCGGCGGATATGCGGCAACGTCGAAGCATCGTCAGCGATGCAGAGTTCCCAGTGAGGATAGAGTTGATTGAGAACCGAATCGATGCATTTCCTCAGCCAGACCTCGGCGATGTCGTAAACGGGGAGGAGGATGGAGATGACCGGCCGCCTGGGAAGATTGTCTATCTCCTGGCGGATACGGTCATGATTTTCGGCTGTCAGGATGTTTCTCCTCAGCCAGAGCTTGTAGAGCCGATGGTCCGAGAGGCGGAGGCGTTCATCCAGGGCGCGACGAAAGCCGGGCAATCCCTCCCGGTGGAGGATATTCAGCGCCTTGCGGCAACGATGGGGGAGGACCTTCAGGTGGAACTGGAGACGACGCAAGAGGTTCAGGACGATCCCGATCAGTGTCCTGGACTTGCGAATGATCACTGGATAAGTCAGTCTTTCCATCAATAGCAATTGTTGAACTCAGCCACGAATGAATTCCGAGAACAACCGAAGCGGACGTGTTAGCCGCCAGGACCAGGAACGGTAGATCTCCAGGATCCGGTCGTCCTTTTCCTTCAGGAGGTCGTTCTTGTGAGCCAGTATATCCTGGAGAACCTCCGGACCGATCGCAAGGAACCTCAACCCGACGACCATCTTCATCGGACGCTGTCCCTTGGGAACGGCAAACCGGATTTGGGGATCGGCCGTCTCGAAGACCAGATTGTTTCCCTTTTTGAACAAGGCGTTGTCCTGGTAATCCGTAATCTCTTGTATGGTGCCGTCTTCATCGATCAACCGGATCCCTTCCAGGTGCACCGTCACCGGGGCATTGAGGGGATCGAAGCGGAAACTGCGGATCCCTTTGAAATCCCGGAGGTCGAATTCGATGACGCGCTGATCGGCGAAGATGACCTGTCTAAGAACTTGTGAGGGAATGAAGCCCATTCCCGTGTCCAGGTAGAGTTCCGCCACCTTGCAGCGGACCTCGATATCGGCGATGCTTCGGTAAAGGTCCCGGTGGTTGATCAAGGCGTGGAGGCGCATGAAGAACTGCTTTTCCTCATCCATGCCATGAACCATCGAGGCCTCGCGCAGACGATAGTGAAAGTGGACCTTCGGAATCCGGTAGATTTTCCGTCCCAATCGGACGAGGGAGAGCCAGAAATCCCAGTCCTCCCAGCCATAGAACATGTTCACGTTGTACCCGCCGACTGCCTCCCAGTCCGCCCGCCGGAAGAGAGCCGTGCAGAAGATCAGATTGTGGTTCAGGATCCCGTCCAGAGAATATTCGGGCAGATCCCACCTTCCTCCCCTAATCCCGAAATAGGCCGCTTCCGAGTAGACGATCCCCATATCGGGATGTCGGTCCAGGATCGGGACCGCATCGGCCAGGTATCCCGTCCCGATCTTGTCGTCGGCATCGAGGGGCAGGATGTAATCCCCGAGGGCCTCGTAGATCCCGTTGTTGCGGGCCATGGCCAGTCCCTGGTTGGTTGTATGGATGACCCGTGTCTTGGGCCGGTTGTAATTTTGTAGGATACGGACCGTCTCGGGGTCCGTGGATCCGTCGTCGACGACGAGGATCTCGAAATCCTGGAACGTTTGGGCCAGGACAGAATCAACAGCCTCTTCAAGGTAAGGTCCCTGATTGAAACAGGGGATAACCACGCTGACCTTTGGCATTCAATGCACCTCCTTTTCCTTCGGGGATCCTGGATCGGCGGACAGCCACCAGTACCGGGCGTCCAGGACCAGGACGGGGATCAGAAAATAGAGGGACAGTAATAGGAAATAGTAGTACCGCCAGTTGTAGTTGTAGGGTCCCAGGACCCAGAGGAGGACGAAAACCTGGGACAGGACGATATAGCCCCAAGCCGCTGTCAGGGGAAAGAGACGATAGAGGAGGCCCAGAGGAAGAAGGTAGAGCAGGTAGAAGGGGTTCCAGGTGAAATTGACCCAGGGCTCCTCTGTAGACTTTAGATCGGCGGCATGCAGGTACCGATGCAATGTTTCGGACTTTGGCTCACAGGGCATATACCGGATCCACTCGCTGTACCCCATCTTCTTTGCAAAGGCATAGTGCCATTCGGTGACGCCGCGGTCCCGGTACCAGGTATCGTACCAAATCTCTTTTTTCTTGATGATATTGATGTCCAGGACCGTGGGGTACTGGATCACAATCCGCTTCATTGTTTCGAGGATCCCTTCGCCCTTCATCCGGTCTATGAAGAAACGACTCCTTGCCACGACAAAATCACTCTTGTCAAACACGACTGTCACCGTGACCATAAGTCCCGCCAATATAGCGATGCAAAGGGCCCCGATAAGGATCTTCCTGGGGGATATCTTTCCCAACACCGCCAGACCCAATGGGACGACCAGGAGATAGACGATCCCGTTGTAGCGGGAAAGACAGAGGGCCAGGAGCAGCAGAGACAGGACAATGATCATCCCTCGGGAGCTCCGTTTCCCGCCTTCCCTCTTCTCGAAGGCCAGTTTCACGAAAAAAAAGGCCCAAAAGACAACCAGAAGAGCAAATGGGATGTCCTTCCAAAGAGTGATCGTATAAAGCCCGACTGGTATGGACGTAACGAAGAGCAGATAGAAAGGCGCGATTCCCCAAAGCGGAACGCCCCTCTTGTAGAGCCAGTAGAAGACATAGGAACCCAGGAGGGATGTGAAGAAGATCTGGACGATCCCCACGACAGCAAAATGATCCCAGAACTGCTGGAGAAAACGATAATAGAGAACATTCAACACCGGATGGTCATAGAGAAAGTACCCCGGATTCTTTGCTACCCACCAGATATGGACGGAATCGCTTGTGAAGTGTCCGGGCCAATAGACCAGGAGCCAAGCCCCGAAAGCCCCCAGTGCCCCCATAAACATCCCCCAGAAGAGTGGGCGGTTTCCCTGCCGAAGGACCGCCCCGATTCCCCCTTTAAGGCGGACGAATCGAAACAGGACGAGGACCAGGAAGGCCGAAAGGGCCGCAAAGAGGGCCTGCTGGAGGAAGTGGACTGGATGGAAGTACTGCCGGGTGTTCCGGGAGAAGTCGGAAAACCCGACATGGAAGAGGAGGCCATCCGTCCTGACCGGCAAGAGGACATCCCCCCTGGCCGAGGAGATCCTGACGGAGTCGAGCCTGAAGGGCTGAAGGCCCTCCGCCGAGATGATCCGCAGGCGGTCTATATCGTATCGGGGCAGTTTCACTCGCGCCGTAAAAGGTCCGGCGGTATAGGTCTGCCGGGTCCTCTGGACCCGTTTGTCTTGGGGATGCGGAGAATAGAGGTCGTAGAGGCGCTTCTCGCCATCGTACTCGATCTCGACAAAACCGGCGCTTTCATCGGAGACAAAGCAGACCGTCGTAAAGTCCCTGCCCATGGGGGCCTCGATTTGTTCACCGTCCTTGCCCAGTTGGAGATATCCTTCCGCAGTGAGTTCCGGACCTCCCGGTCGGGTAAAATCCTTTAAGGGCCTTGGATTGTCATCCTCAGAACGTTTGATGAGTTTAATCCGGACGGCGGCGGATCGGGCAGACGGGTGTTTCCCTCCGGTGCGTCGGATCCGCATGACGGGGCATAAGGAACGGGGCTCGATCGGTTTGCCGAAGACCAGATCTGCCGACTCCATCTCATTGAAACCGGCTCCAGAGTCCCAGGCGACACGGACGGCCGCAGGGGATTCCACATGGCCCGTCATGACCAGTTCGGAGGGCAGATGCCAAGCCGAATTCCAGACGAACCAGATCAGAAAAGAAAAGAGAAGGATCAGGAAGGCGAGGACCCGCTTCACGACTCAATCCTCACCATAAAGAAGGGTCACATGCATCTCCAAGGGCCGATCCGTAACGGGACAGTCGATCAGGATCTGGGGATCCTCCGTTTTGGCCCGTATGATCAAGCAGCCATTGCCAAAGGTTGCCGTCGCTTCCCCATTAATCCGGCATCCATTGAAAGCATTGGTGCCATCGGCCCGCCAGAACTGACCGCCCTTCTCATCGTAAAGGGTGATCTCCCGGATCCGGATCACGCCTGGTCTGTCGGACGGATCCAGGCGGAATGGATTCTCACCGGTTCCAGACGGCAGAGACAGTTTCAGGGTTACCCAACGGAATCGGCTGTAGGGACGCCGCAGAGAGTCCCGCTCTGAATAATGGCCCTGACGAGAGAAATAAACCTGCAGGTAACACCCCCCCCGCCACTGCTCCTCAAGGGAGCCAAGCAGTTTTTCCAGAGCATTGCAGATGGGCCCATCGACCGGGGATTGGCCACGATCCTTCCGGTCGAGATCTTCAAGCAGTTCGGTCCATCCGGCCTCGGCCTGCCGGACGACTTCCCGGGCGCGGTCGCGCAGCCGCTGCGCCAGACCCGATCCCTGGTGACCCTCCGCCGAGGGGCGAGACGCATCGCCTTCCGATTTCAAGAGATTCAGGATCTTTTGGGCAAGCGGGGCGACATCCTCTGTCACGGGTACAGCGAAATCCGAGAGACCGGGGCCCAGCAGTTCCTCGAGTCCCGTTCCCCGGGAGACCACCACTGGACAGCCCATGGAAAGGGCTTCCAGGCAAACGATGCCGAAGACCTCCCAGCGGGAAGGAAAGACCGCGACGGTTGCCTTGCTGAGATGATCCCGGATAGCGTCGTGGCTGACCTGGCCGAGGAAGGAAATGCTGCCGGCATATCGTTTCGGAATCTTGCCTTGCCAGTACTCCAGGAAGGTCGAGCCGTATTCGTCCCACCAACAGTCCTTGCCAATGAAAACAAGCCGGGGAATGGCCTCAGGGTATTCACGAACGATCTCGAAAAAGGCCCTCAGTAACAGATCGGCTCCCTTTATCCGGTCCAGTTTTCCCACAAAGAGAATCAGCGGTTCCCCGGCAAGGTTCCGTTTTTCCTCTTCATCAGGGTGGAAAAGTACAGGATCGACCAGGTTCGGGATGATCCGGGCCGGTCTGGCGATGCCCAGGCGCCGCCCAATCTCCTCCCAGACGCAGAGGCTGGGGGAGACGATCCTCGGAGCCAGTTGCACGCAGAGGTCTTCCATGGCAAGCAGCGACTGGATCTCAGGGAGATCCATGAGACTCGGAGAGGTCGTCGGCCCATCCCCCTCGTGAACGGAGATGATCTCTCGGTTCATCCCGTTGATCGTGAGGAGAAATTGAGTCTCACCGTATGCACCCGCACCGGATCGCAGCAGGAGGAAGAGTCCCTCGGCGTTGAAATCGGCCATGATCACCAGATCCGGTCTGACCTCAGGGTAGATCTCATCAAACCGCCGGGCCACCTCGGCCGCATAGACAAGAGGCTGCGGCGGTCCTGTCCGGCCGGGAGGGACATCGACAAAATGGAGAGGGGTGTTACCGTAATGGTCACGGTAAAGGGTCTCATTGAAGCACTCGGGCCTTTGGGACAGAAAGGCAACGCGATGGCCCCGACGAATCAAAAAAGCGGCAAGACTCTTGAACTGGGTCCCAATCCCGCCGTAGTAAAAAGGCACCAGCTCACGAGTCACAATGAGGATACGTTTTTCACATATTATATTTGCGTGCATGCGGCGCGAAGATCATTCTTTCCTTGCAATTAATACCTTCATATCATTGCACTTATTTTTATATGCCTGGTAAATATCTTCAGGATAATGTCTTTTATAGTGTAAATAGTCTTCTTTGAAGACAATAGTACATCCATGCATAGTTAATAAATTCTCAATTTTATTCCATTCTATATGATCATCTGGCCAAACATGGATATCTCCCTCTGGCTGATATCGAGGATTTATTTTTAGTCGAATTTTGTTGATGGGTCTAGACTAGCTGAAGATTCTACCCAACTAGCCATACAGCGCTCAAAGAATCGTGTAATGAAATTCAAATGGATAATAAATTAAATAATGGATCGGATTATTTTTGTCTCTTAAGGATTCAAAACATGCAGCCAATTCTATTAAATCCATAATTTCCGTTGTTTCAATTTGCTCTGTATTATTCACTGTATAATGAATAGTATACGTTTCTCCCCCTTTGTAAATATTCCGGAATCGTATGTCAACTATGATCCGTTGACCTGCTTTCAAGATAGGAAACTCATATCTAGATTCGAATGACGTGGTATGTGTGATCTCGATCCCAGTGCGGTTCCGAATCAGAATACAGCAGTTGAGAAAACCGACTTCTTTGTAGCATTCGATATAGGCCCGGACCGTCACCCACTCGTTGAAACCAAAGGCCACGGCCGGTTCTCCCCGCTCGTTGATCAATTCCATGGCCTTGATGCGGGCACCGCCGGTGCCGTAGCGGTAAGGTCGCACCCGCTCAGCGAAGGCCGGATCCGTCTTGAATTCCTTACCTATGCGAAAATCGGTGGACAATGCGGATTGATCGGCAGAACCAGTCTTTTTTTGATCTCCCACGGTAACGGCCTGACTGGAAGCATCTGGGTCGCCCACGGGGACTTTCCACGCCACATCCAGTAGCTCCCCTGCGGGGGCCTCGCACTCCGGCGACGCCCGGTAGATCAGTCGCCGCATGTCCTTCAGGTAAAGATCGGTCACCTTCAGGGACTCTCCTGCAGCTTTCACGATGCCTTGCTCAAGATAGATCGCCTTCCGGCAAAGATTCGTCACGGAGGTCGTGTCGTGGCTGACAAAGAGAAGCGTGACGCCCCTGTCGATCATCTTTTTCATCAGGAGCACGCACTTGGATTGGAAGAAGAGGTCCCCCACGGCCAGGGCCTCGTCGACGACGAGAATCTCGGGATCGACCTTCGTGGCGACCGCAAAGGCGAGACGAACGAACATCCCGCTGGAGTAAGTCTTCATTGGCTGGTGGATGTACTCGCCGATGTCGGCGAAGGCCAGGACGTCCTCCAGCTTGGCATCCATCTCTTCACGGCTGTATCCCATGATGGTGCCGCTGAAGTAGATGTTCTCCAGGCCCGTCATCTCCGGATTGAAGCCGATCCCCAACTCCAGAAGGGCCGAGACCTTCCCCCGGACCTCCAGCTTTCCTCCCGAGGGCATCAGGACGCCGGCGATGATCTTGAGAAGGGTCGATTTCCCCGACCCGTTTTTTCCGATGATCCCGAAGGTTTCCCCTTTCCTGATCTCGAAATTCACGTCCTTCAGGGCGTGGAAATCCCGGTGGTAGCTCCTGCGGAAGGGGTCGAAGGATTCCTTCAGGCGGTCGAGCGACCGGTCGTAAAGTTTGTAAACCTTCGAGAGGTTGTGGGCCCGGATGGCGATCCCTGTGTCGGAAGAAACCTGGCAGTCCAATTTGGAATCCATACTGTTCCGCACACTCATTGCAGTTTCGCTATTCCTCGATTACAACACATCGGCGAAATGGGGCCTCAGTTTCAGAAAGAGAAATGCCCCAATCAGGAAGATGGCGCCGGTGAGGGCCCAGAATTCGAGAGTCCAGCGGGGATACTCCCAGAACCCGATCCCGGAGATGAAGCTGTTTCGGTAACCTTCGGTGATGTAGTAGACAGGGTTGAGCTTCATCAGGGTCTGGTACTTCTGCGGAACCATGTTGATATTCCACAGGATGGGGGTGAACCAGAAACCGAATTGGAGAAAAACGGTCACCACCTGTCCGACATCCCTGGCAAAAACAACCAGGGAGGAGGTAATCCAGGAAAGTCCCACCAGAAGGACGATCATGGCAAACAAGTAGTAGAAGACCTGGAAGTTGCACCACCTGGGCGGGTGGCCGTAGGAGAGGAAGGCCAAAACGATGACGACGATGAAGAACAGGTGGATGAAGAGGGCCGAGAGGATCTTGATAATGGGGATCACGCTCACTTTGAAGACGACCTTCTTCACGAGGTAGCTGTACTCCAGGATGGAGGTGGTGGCGTTGCCCAGGCCTTCGGAGAAGCAGAACCAGGGGATGATGCCGGTCAGGAGCCAGAGAATGAAGGGGTAGTCCCCCACCGCAGGAGTCCTGAAGCCGACCTCGAAGACGAACCAGAGCAGGAGGATCGTAATCGTCGGCTGGACAAAGGCCCAGAGGAAGCTCAGATAGGAGCCCCGGTATCGGGACTGGATGTCCCGGCGGGCCATGGTGTAGATCAGATGACGGCTCCTAAAGAGGGTGACGGAAAAACGCAGCAGAAGAAAAAGTTTGTCCTTCATTCCTTTTCCTTATGACATCCTCTCAGCGTGTGCCGTAGTTCCTGTCGATCCACTGCCGATAGGCACCGCTCCGGACACGGTCAATCCAGGCGGTGTTGGCCAGATACCAGGCAATCGTGGCGTCCAGTCCTGTCTCGAAACTGACCGTCTGCCGCCAGCCAAGTTCCCCCTTGATCTTGTCGCAGTTGATGGCGTAACGCCGGTCATGGCCCGGCCGGTCCTTCACATGGGTGATGAGCCCCTTGCACGCCTCGGGATCCCGTCCCAGCGCTGCGGCTGTCTTCTCGCAGAGCGTGTGAACCAGTCGGATGTTCTCCCATTCGTTCTCGCCGCCCACGTTGTAGGTCTCCCCTGGACGCCCCCCCTTCAGGATCGTCCAGACGGCGCCGTTGTGGTCGTCCACGAAAAGCCAGTCCCGGATGTTGCGCCCGTCGCCGTAGACGGGCAGAGGCTTCCCATCTTTGATGTTGAGGATCATCAGCGGGATCAGCTTCTCGGGAAACTGGTAGGGCCCGTAGTTGTTGGAGCAGTTGGAGAGGGTAACGGGAATGCCGTAGGTGTGCCAGTAGGCCATGACCAGGTGGTCCGAGGAAGCCTTGGAAGCCGAGTAGGGGCTTCGGGGGTCGTAGGGAGTGTCCTCGAAGAAGAACCCCTCGTCTCCAAGCGACCCGTAAACCTCGTCGGTGCTCACGTGATGGAAGAGGACGTCCTGGCGGTCCTTCCAGAAGGCCCGGACCGCCTCGAGCAGCGTGAAGGTCCCCTGGATGTTGGTCCGGACGAACTCGCCCGGTCCGTAGATGGAGCGGTCCACATGGGATTCGGCGGCAAAATGGACCATCGTGTCGATCTCATGTTTCTTCAGGATCGCCGCAACGGCATCGAAATCGCAGATATCGGCCTTCTCGAAGAAATACCGCTTGCCGCCCCAGGCATCGTCGATGTCGGTCAGGTTTTCCGGATTGCCGGCATAGGTCAGTTTATCGAGATTGACGATCTTTCCCGAGAAATCCGTCTTCTTGAAGAGATAACGGATGAAATTGGCCCCGATGAATCCGGCGCCGCCCGTTACCAAGATATGGCTCAAGGTTCTCATGTCTTTCCTTTCCTCAGGTCTGGGATAGAGGGTCCATCACGCCGGGGACCCGTCAACGCAATTGGATCGCGGCCAGGCCGCTCACGAACGCGTCCAGGGCCTCCTGCCAGGAGCGGATGGAAATCGCCAGATCCCTTTTGATCTTCTCCTTGGACAGGTAAGAATTGGCGGGCCGGCGCACTTTGGTTGGGTACTCGTCGGTTCCGATCGGGAGGATCCGCACCTCCCGGTCAATGAGACGATGCCGCCTGGCCGATTCCAGGATCCGGGATGCGAATTCGAACCAGTTCGTCCGGCCCTCGTTCGTGTAATGATACGTCCCGTAGGGAACGGTTTCCCTCTGAAGGATCTGTACGATGGCGTCAGCAAGATCGCCGGCCAGCGTGGGGCTCCCCCACTGGTCGGCCACGACCCGGACCTCCTCGCGCTCGCGAAAGAGTCTCAGCATCGTCCGGACAAAATTGCTGCCGCCGGGACCATAGAGCCAAGCCGTCCGGAGGATGACATGTTCGGCGATCGTCTCCCGGATGTAAAGTTCGCCCTGAAATTTGCTCCGGCCATAGACGCCCAGGGGATTCGGAGGATCCTCCTCCAGATAGGCCCCTTCCTTGCTGCCATCGAAGACGTAATCCGTGGAGACGTGAAGAAGCCGCGCACCCTTTTCCCTGGCCAGGATGGCCAGATTCCGGACGCCCTCGGCGTTGATCCGGAAGGCCGCCTCCGGCTCGTCCTCGGCCCTGTCGACGGCCGTGTAGGCCGAACAGTTGACGATCCAGGTCAGGCTCAGGCTCTCTGCAAAAGTGGAGATGGTCTTACGATCCGCGATATCCACCTCAAGGTCCGTGGCGACGTGTTCCAGGCCGGCCGCCTGCAGGCGATGATGAACCTCCGTCCCCAGCATTCCCCGGTTGCCGACCAGCCAGATCATAGGCCGCGCTCCAGGAGGTTCATCAGGTACTGGCCGTACTGGTTCTTCAGGAGCGGATTGGCCAGCTGAACGAGCTGCTCCCTGGAGATGTACCCTTTCTTGTAGGCAATCTCCTCGAGGCAGGCCACTTTCAGACCCTGGCGATGTTCGATCGTGGCGATGAAGTTGCTGGCCTCCAGGAGACTCTCGTGGGTCCCTGTATCGAGCCAGGCCATCCCCCGTCCGAGGACCTCAACCTTCAGCTTCCCGCGCCTCAGGTACTCCCGGTTGACGTCGGTGATCTCCAGTTCGCCCCGGGGCGAAGGCTTCAGCCCCTTGGCGATACCCACCACGGCATTGTCGTAGAAATAGAGCCCGGTCACGGCATAGTTCGACTTGGGTTTCTGGGGCTTTTCCTCGATGCTGATCGCCTCCCCCTGGCCGTTGAACTCGACGATACCGTAGCGCTCGGGGTCATTCACGTAGTAACCGAAGACCAGGGCTCCCTCCGTCAGTTGCCCGGCCTTGGCCAGGATGCCGGACAGGCCGTATCCATAGAAGATGTTGTCCCCGAGGATCAGGCAGGCGTTGTCCTTCCCGACGAATGACTCCCCGATGATGAAGGCCTGGGCCAGACCGTCGGGGCTGGGCTGTTCGGCGTACTGGATGGCAAGGCCCAGGTGCGAGCCCGAATTGAAGAGATTCCGGTAAAAGGGAAGGTCGCGGGGCGTGGATATGATGAGGATCTCCCGGATCCCGGCCAGCATCAGGATCGAAAGGGGATAGTAGATCATGGGCTTGTCGAAGACCGGGAGGATCTGCTTGGAGATCGACGTCGTGATCGGATAGAGTCGGGAGCCGCTGCCGCCGGCGAGGATGATGCCCTTCATGGAAACCTCCGCAAAGAAGTCCTGAATTCCTTGGAATTCAGGCTGTATCGATATACCCAAACGACAATAAAAGCTATCCCAAACGCAACGAAGGCCCCAGCCAGCACTGCCGTTATAATTCTGAACGGTGTCAAGCGGGGCGCCGGACCGATCCGGGTGAACCCTAAGATAGGATCTTCCGCCCCCTCGGCAGTCTCTACCGTGAGGACCCTGCCGTCATAGCGAAGAGATCGGATGTCCTTGACCGGGCTCAATGAATCGAGCGGGACCCTGAAGGGTGCTTCTCCATGATACTTGAGAATGATTTCGTGGATCCTGATTGTGGCCTGGGAACGGCTGGGATCAAAACGAAGGGCTCGGAGATTTACACCGGAAAGCTCGAAATAGACCATGATGGGCACGCCGGCCTGATAGATCACCTTTCGGTCGGATTCCTGTTCGTTGAATCCCCTGCCTGTATCGTAGAAGAGTTGCGTCTCCGCCGGCACGGAAGATTCAAGCGTCATGATGGCCTCGTGATGGATAGGACCTCTCTGAGTCCAGAGATATCCGCCGATCCCACCGGCCAGACAAAGGGCGACAATCGAAAAGTGAGCTCTTCTAAGGAACCCGGTATATGACCACATCCCTATTTTCAAATAGCTTTGCGAACCGTCGGTCCTTTTCCAGGTCACGAACGAAATAGGTGGGATAAACCCCAAGATTCGTAATGGCCTCATCCACATCCGCGATCAGATGCCTTTTGATCACCACGGCGCCGATCCCGAACTGCCGAAGCATCTTTACCCGCACATCGTTATCGCCGTTCCAGAATTCACGTAGCCTATATTCCAGATACCAGTCGTGACGATAGGGGAACAGACGATAATTCCCCTCCGGGTACATGAAGATCTTCGGCGGCTTGACGGGATGCTGCTGCAGATAAACGATTGCCTCCCGGATTCCCGGGGAAACGTTTCTGAGATCATACGTTTTTTTGAGCACCTGGCCGCCCTGAAGGATAGCCATGGCGGCTACGATGGAGATGATGATCTTAGGACGGGGCAACCGGACCACGCCCTCGACAAAGGGCAGCAGAACGAGGGAAATGCCTGGTAAAAAGAACCGGGCATCTGGCGCAGATCTCAAAAAATAGGCCGACACGACGATAAACCAGAGGCCTATGCCAAAAAGCCACCAGCGCAATTCCGCGCCTCCGTTGACGGCTTCTCTCCTGTAACGGGAGTGGATCATGGCCCCGCCTCCCACGATGAGCACCAGCCACAGGATCCCTCCGCCGTAAACGAAATAGTTCTCGGGAATCCGCAGGTCGCCCGGGTGGTTGGCGATGATCTGCACTTCATAGGGGGTCACGGTCCGGCTATCCCGAAGCTGAGCCTTTTCTGATGGTGGGGCAATATTGGGTTGTCCGGAACTCTTTTCCTTTGAGGTCTCGAATCTGCTTTTTAGGGAAGTGGTCATCTTATGAAACTGCTCGACAGGATAGAAGCCCCCGCCGGCATACTTCTCCAGCAGTCCCCCCATTCCCCAGGTAAAGCCACCCAGCAAGACCGCAGAGATCATCACCACCGTAACGGCCTGTGCCACGTGCCTCTCCTGAATTCCCAAACGCCCATCATGACCAGGAATGCCGGCAGGAAGATCAGGGCCGAGATCTTCATCCCTACCGCCAGAGCCATGAAACACGAAGCCCAGAACCAGCGCCGCATCCAGAGCAGATAACAGGCCGTCAGCACCTGTGCCACCACGGGAATGTCCTGGTAGAAGGCCACGGCAAAGATGAGGCTTACCGGCAGGGATGCCAGGACAAGGAGATACAAGACCGGGGAATAGGAATCATTCCGTCTCCCGGCGCTGGCCAAGAGAAAG
>CAYOGU010000051.1:0-14772 GCA_964403345.1 uncultured Syntrophus sp.
AGGCCCGTTCAGGCGGGCGCCCCGCCCTGTCGCCAGGACCAGCCGCGCCGTTTCTCCAACCCCACCGCCGCCGACCCGTTGCGCGGCGCGGTCCGGATAGGCCAAGAGGAGCAGTTTCCCGGCAAGCTCCGGATCGACCGTCTCGCCGGAGGGGCTTTGGCCGCCTCGTCCCGCCGCGCGGAGGATCCTCTCCGCTTCCCGCTGGATGCGGCGTCCGGTGTCGCTCCGCGGTCCATTCTTCGGGCCCTTGGCCCAGGCGTTGAGCCGCTCGCGGAAGTCGGTCTCGTCGCCGCCCGGGAAATCTGCCTCCTCCAGCATGGCAGCGGTGACTGCGGCCGTCATGAGCCAACCCCTCGGGCGTGCGCTCAGGACCATGCGGCCGAGGCGCGGGTGGAGTCCCATCGCTGCGGCCTGACGGCCGTCATCGGTGATCCGGCTGCGGCCATCGATCAGCCCGAGCTCCTTGAGGAGCGAGGCCGCCTGTTGCAGGGCGCCCGCAGGCGGTGGGGTGATCCAGGTCAGGTCTGTGGGGGAGGCCGCGCCCCAGAGGGCCGTTTCCAAGACGAGCGGGGCGAGGTCCGCCTCGAGAATCTCCGGCGGAGAAAAGGGACGACGCAGCAAGGAGGAGCGCCACCAGCGCAGACAGATCCCAGGTCCCAGGCGGCCTGCCCGTCCCCGGCGCTGGGTGGCCGAGGCTTCGCTGATTTCGGCCGTCTCACAGTGGTCCATCCCGGTGCGGGGATGGAAACGGACGCGCCGCTCGAGGCCCGAGTCCACGACGGCACGCACCCCCGGGATCGTGAGGCCCGTCTCGGCGACGTTCGTGGAGAGGATGATCCTCCGCGACGGCTCCGGCGGCGGGACGAGAACACGGCGCTGCTCGGCGGGGGGAAGCCGGCCATGGAGAACGGCGGTCCCGGCAGCAAGGTCGGGACGGATGCGGGCCAGGGCCTCCCGACTGAGGCGGATCTCGCGGAATCCCGGGAGAAAGACGAGGACATCGCCGCCCTGGCCGCGGTCCAGCAGATCCCTCGCCTCGGAGGCCAGGCGGGCCGCGCCGTCCCATGGAGCCTCGCCGGTCAGGGGCGGGCGTTCGAGCACCTCCACGGGCCAGGAACGTCCGGGAACGGCGAGGACCGGGACATCGCCGATCGTTGTCCGGAGTTCGTCCGCTGGCGCCGTGGCGGACATGAACATGAGCCCCAGATCCCGGCGGAAGACCTTCCGGGACTCCAGGCAGAAGGCCAGGGCCATGTCCGCATGGAGACTGCGTTCGTGGAATTCATCGAAGATGACCAGGCCGTAGCCCGAAAGCGAGGGGTCATGCTGGATGATCCGAGTGAGTACCCCCTCGGTGACGACTTCCAGGCGCGTGGCCTTGCCGATCACCGTCTCCAGACGTGTCCGGAGGCCGACCGTTTGTCCCAGGCGTTCCCTCCTGAGGGCTGCGATCCGTTCGGCAGCGGCCCGGGCTGCGATCCTCCGCGGCTGGAGGAGAAGGAACTTCATTCCTGCGAAGGCCTCGTGGTTCAGAAGGTGCCAGGGGATGAGCGTCGTCTTGCCCGCGCCGGGCTCGGCGTGGAGGATCAGGACCCCCCGGCTGGCGAGGGTTTCCGCGATCCCGCCGAGATGGGGATGGATCGGCAGGCGGCTAAGGTCGTCGGTGTCCATCAGGGCACAGAGGCGTCAGGCGGATGGGGTCCATATTTCATAGCTTGCTGACCGTGGCCCCGCTTTCAGAGCGTGCCGCTCTGGTTCGGCCTCTCAGGCGCTGCTGCCGGCGCTTCCAGGATTCCCAGACGGTCCTCCAGTTCGACGATCTTGGTCTTCACCGAACCGATCTGAGGGGCGTTCGGGGCCAGCATGATATAGGTCTTGAGCGAATGGAGCGCGTCGGCATATTTTTCCGAAAAATCGTAGACGAGGCCGAGGTTGTAGTAGGCGTCGACAAGCCAAGGCGCTTCGGCGAGCGCCGCCTCGAGCTCCTTGACGGCCTCCGGGTATCTTTTCTGCTGGGCCCGGAGGATGCCGATCCGGTATCGGCGCTCCGCGCTTTCCGGCACCGCCATGCCGGTGCGCTGCGCCAGCGCGATCGCCTTTTGCAGGGCCTCCTGTTCGTCGGCGGGCATGAGGAAGGCGTCTTTGGCCACCAGGTAACGCTGGAGGGCCTCCTTGCTTTTTCCCGTCTGCTCCAGGATGAGCGCGGCGTTGTAATCCGCCTTGGGGATCAGCCCCGGCGCGGCGGCTGCGGCCTCTTCGAACTTGGCGAGAGCGGCCGCGCGCTGCTGTCCCCTGGCCAGGGCAATCCCTTCGCGGTTCGCCGCCTGGGCGCGGCAGACCTGGGGGTCGAGCCCTTCCGCCGTGGCCGTTGCGGCGTCCGCGTTCTTCAGCTTCAAGGCCCTGCCGACGACGTCGCGGAGCCCTTGATCCTGGTCGGCGAGCCTGAGGCCCTGTTCGGCTGTGCGGATCGCCCCGTCTGCATCGCAGAGACTCAGGAGCAGGTCCGCCGTCTCCCGGTAAATAACCGGGTTTCGAGGATCGCTGCGCAGGGCGCTGCGAAGGGCGGCCAGTGCCGCCTTCGGGTTTCCGGCCTTTCTGGCCGCCTCGGCCTCGGCCGTGAACTTGGCCGTCTCCCGGCCTGCGGCTCCTTTGCTCGCCAGAGCCCTGATCTTGCCGCCCTTGTAATCGGCCAGGAGGCTTGCCCTCATCTCCGCCATCATGGATCGCAGGCTGGACTTCAGTCCCGCTACCAGGTTCAGTGCAGAATCGCCGAGATCGGCCTCCCGGGTATACTGGGTGACGGCCTCCTTCGCCCCCGTGGGGATGACGGAAAGGGTCGCCTTGAGGCGGAAATTCGCGGGTTTCGATTCCTGGGTTTCGATTCTGACGATAAAATCGTAATCCGAGGCCGTGGTTTTGGGGAGAAATCCCGACTGGGTCATGTCGGCGGTCACGGCTTCGACCATCGCCTGCCGGTAGCTCTCAATGTTCTCGTCGGGATTCATCCATTGCTTCCACTGGGCCACGATCTCGGGCGCCAGGGTGTGAGTAACCTCGAGGCGAACGGCAGCATTAAGAGGCTCGGCTGCTGGGACTGCGTCGTAACGCACCATCTTCCGGTACTCGTTGACCGACGCCGTGCAGCCGCACAGGGCGAGGGTTGTGACAAGAACGACGATACCTCTGGAAACGATCTTCCGCACCATTGGGTGATTCCTCCTTAATGTCCCTGCCTTTCAGGCCAGGGCGCCTATTCCTTGAATCCTCCTGAAACATCCCTCATCTCGGCAGCGCCTCCCCCTCTCAGCCTCTCCAGGCCCGTGACGCGGATCATCCGGCCGGCCTTCGGATCGAGGACGTAGAGGGCTTTGCCGGAACAGCGAAGATACCCCTCGACGCCCCTGAGGATGGAAACCGCGGTCCCGGCCCGCATGGCATAGACTTCCCTGCCCGAGGAAAAGTAGAGCATCCCGGCGTAGGGGTCCGCAGCCAGGGAGCGGATCGTCCCCTCCCCGGAGGCGACGAAGAGCAGGCCTGCACGTTCACCCTTGGCCACCGTATAGATCGCACTGTCCACGGCGTAGAAAAGCCGCTCTCCGATCGCAGTCAGGGCCGAGATTCTGCCCTTCGGGACCTCGATCAGCATCGATGCCCTGCCCGATTCGAGCACGTGGACGATGCTGCCCCCGCTCGGCCCCGGGCCCCAGAGATAGAGACGCTGTTCCGGACCCGATGCGACCTGTAGCCCCTTTCCGGGAAGTCGCAGGCGGTCCTGGACCCTCCCGTTCTCGTACCAGCCGAGGACGTCCCCGCGGACGGCTACGATGAGCCCGGCGCTGGTTGTGAAAGCGTCGATCCGCAGGGGGGCCTGGGACGGGAGGGGGGCCCGTTTCCTGAGGTCGAAGAGGCCACCGTCCTGGGTGAGGAGGAGGGCGGAAGAGCCGCCGGCGATCTCGAACTGGGGGGTAAGACTCACCGGAAGCCTTGCCGCCTCGGCCGGCGTCAGCAGGTGGGTGAGCTCGGCGTCCCTCCAGAGATGGACCTCCCCTGCGGCCCCCCGGGACGGAAACAGAGACAGGACAATGAGCAGGGCGGCCAGTGCGGCCCAGAGGCGTGCAGGCGTCATAGTCTCAGAAGCCAGTGGTCGATCTTGCTGGCATAGCGGTCGAACGCCTCGCCGGCCTTTTCCTTGAGAAGATCGGTGACTTTTTCCGATGCGGTGTCCTTGGCCTCTTCGGCGATCACGTCGTTTGCTTCCCGGAAGGCCTCGGCAGGCCTGCCTGTCAGGGCAGCGACCACGACCTTGCCCTGGTCGGAGGAGGATTCGATCAGGGCCCCGGCCGTCCAGCGGCCCAGTTCCTCGGGGTCGCTCTTACGGATCGCATCCTCGGGATTGTTGACGGCGTCGGAGAGGACTTCCACGGTATGGGAGACAAGTTTCTCCATGAAGCCCTGGTAGGTGTCGATGGCCCAGCCTGCGACCGCTCCCTGGGTCTCCGGCAGGACCTTTGAACCGAGCTCCAGGTAGGTGGTGATCATCAATTTAGCCTGTCCTTCCGGCTCGGCGATGGCGTTGCGGTAATCGGAAAGGGTCCTGCGGGCGGTCACGATCAGGGAGTCGCGGAACCGTACCCCCCAGGATTTCACCGCCGGTGCGGTCTCGATCGGCGCCGGGACCGTCGCCGTTGCAGCCGGGGAGGGGGGCGGGGGCGATGAAATGGAGAGGGTCTCGATCTGCAGGGCCGGCCGCTGGATCTGGGGAAAGGAGCAGAGCCGGCCGCCCAGGGAACTCGTGCAGTCCACGGGTTCCATGTTTCCCTGGCCGTAGTCGAGGGGCCGGTCGCCGATCGGCAGGGGGCTGGCCCCCGCCGATTGAGCGGCAGGACCCGTCGAGACGGAGAACCAGGCATCGTGCAGGGTAACCCATTGGTCGTCCGGGGCCGGGGCCGTTCCGTCGAAAACCGCACCGGCGTTGTGGACGGCGCTCTCCATGATCGTCAGATTCCCTGTAGATTCCCTGAGAACGCTGGCCGAGGTGTCGAGCATGGCTGTCAGGAGCTTCTGCTCCCTATCTTCCTGAAACCGCTTCTGCTGTTCGACGGCCTGTCTGAGGGCATCGGCCTGCGCAGAGACGGTCCGATCGGGGACCGAGGAGCCCACATCGGCTGTCCCGACGATGGAGTCCACCAGAAGGTCACTGATCAACGAAACGGCCAGGGAAGTCATCAGGCCGTTGAGCATGCCGCCGGTGTTGACGGATGTTGCCGAGTTCTTGATGGACAGGTTGGACTTCTTGAAGGCGCCGATGCATCCCGGTCCGTAACCGGCGGCGCTGCAGAGCTGGTTCATGGCGCTGGCGGCGTAAAGCGCCGGGGCCGCGGCCAAGGCCATCCCGAGGCAGATGAGCACGGCGAGCGATCTGATGGGCAATGAGCGGTCATGAATCATGGATCCCACCTCCGGGTACCAGGAGATGTACCGCTCTTGGGTTTCTTTGTCAAGCCCCATTGCGCATAGCTTGAGAAGGCTTTGAGGATGCTGGCGGCCTTGAGATTCGCCGGGGCCGACGGGATTTCCACTTGCTTTTTCTTCCCATTTTCCTATAGCTTCGGCTGAGGGTTCCGGTAAACGCGCCGCCGCGGCTTTGGCTTTGCCGCGCCATCGAAGGGAGCTTGTGGGAGCATGGCCAGAATCGTGGCCGTTCATTCTTTCCGGGGAGGGACCGGCAAGTCCAACGTGACGGCCAATCTGGCCGCTCTTCTGGCGGCCGGGGCACGGCGGGTCGGCGTCGTCGATACGGACATCCAGTCACCGGGCATCCACGTCCTCTTCGGTTTTGACCCCCAGGGCGCCCCCCATAGCCTGAACGATTTCCTCTGGGGGCGGTGCGACATTGCCCAGACGGCTTATGACGTGACGCCGGCCGCCGGTTCGCCTCACGGGGAGGGCCGCCTCTATCTCATCCCTTCCAGCATCCGATCTGGCGACATCGCCCGCGTCATCCACGACGGCTACGACATCCAACTCCTGAAGGAGGGGTACCGGCGGCTTATCGGAGGACTTTCGCTCGACTTTTTGTTCATCGACACCCATCCGGGGCTCAACGAGGAGACGCTCCTGTCTATTGCCCTCGCGGACACCCTGATCATCCTCCTGCGTCCCGACCAGCAGGACTACCAGGGGACCGCCGTTACCGTCGAAGTGTCGCGCCACCTCGAGGTCCCCGAGATGTATCTGGTCATCAACAAGGTGCCAGCCGGTTTTTCCCGGGAGGAGCTGGAGGCCAAGGTCGCCTCTACCTATGGCTGCAAAGTGGTGGGGATCCTGCCCCATGCGGACGAACTGATGGCCTTGGGCAGCGCGGGCCTCTTCGTGGTCCGTTATCCGGACCATCCTGTCAGTCAAGAGTTCCGCGCTATCGTGCGGAAGATCGGAGGGTGACCATGGATGTCGGAAGGATCCTCCGGATCGGCTGCGGCTGGGGTGTAGTGTACGGGCTCCTGAACTGCCTCTCGAACGTCTATCTACTCCCGTCGGCGCCGGTCATCTCGCTGCGTCCCCAGATCGCTCTCCCCATGGTCGTGGGGATCGTCGTCCACCCCCTGGCCGGATTTCTCACCGGCCTGACCGGGAACGTGATCGGCGATGGCCTGTCCGGGTTCGGGGTTTGGACGTTCTGGAACTGGCATATAGCCAATGGTCTGATGGGGTTCATTCCCGGATTGATCCGCTATCGCGGGATCGTTCGGATCGGCACTGTCCGCGATTTCGGCATCCTGGAGATGGCCGTGATTCTGGCGAGCGGCGTTTCGGTGGCTGTGGCCGTGGTGCTGGACGTCCTGTTTTTGAAAGTGATGACTTTTCCCTCCTCGCTGCATGCCTGGATCCTCCCCGCTTTCCTGACCGATGCCGTGAACGGCTTCATTCTCGTTCCCGTCCTCCTCCTTTTGAAGGGGTGGATCCTGCTCACCCTGGAGACCCGGACGATCCTGCTTGTGACGACGCTTCTAGTGACGGCGGTCCTCGCCACTGCCGGCACCATCATCGCGTCGGTCTGGGACGATCTCGTCTCCCGGGAGGCCCTCGTGACGAATTTCTACATCGCTGGAATCGTCTCCGTAGGTCTGCTGGTCCTGGGTTTCGTTGCCTCCCTGACCTTTGTCCGGCGGATCACCGACCCCTTGGGCCGTCTCACCCAGGCCGCCGGAGACGTGGAGCAGGGCCGTTACGACCTGGATCTCCTTGCAGGGGTCTCGTCGCGCCAGGATGAACTGGGGCAACTTTCCCGCGTCTTCAAGGCCATGGCGGGAAAGGTTCGGGAGCGCGAGGAGCGGCTGCAGCGGCGGGTCGAGGAGCTGCAGATCACCATCGACCGCGGGCGAAAGGATCAGGACGTCTCGGAGATCGTGGGATCCGAGTATTTTCAGCGCCTGAAAGAAAAGGCCCGGAAGTTCCGCAAGACATGAAGGGAGACCCCATGGACACGATGGCCGCGGCAATTTTCGACGGTGCCCTCAGGTATGCGAACGACGTCCCGATCCCCGAGCCGAAATCCGGCTGGGCCCGGATCCGGGTGCGTCTGGCCGGCATCTGCAAGACCGATATGGAGATCATTCGGGGGTATAAGGGGTTCAGGGGGATCCTCGGCCACGAGTTCGTGGGCCAGGTGGACCGTTGCGACAATCCGGCCTGGACCGGCAGGCGAGTGGTCGGCGAGATTAACGTCGCCTGCGGAAAATGCGGGTGGTGCTCCCAGGGATTGGGCAGGCACTGTTCAGACCGGAGGACTCTGGGGATCAGCCGTCTCCACGGGTGCATGGCGGAGTTCTGTATCCTGCCGGAGGAAAACCTCTTCGCAGTCCCCGAGGAGATCGCCGACGAGCGAGCGGTCCTAATCGAGCCTCTCTCTGCGGCCTGCGAGATCCTGGAGCAGCTCCCCTTGAGGGGAACAGAACGGGTCGTCGTGGTCGGCGATGGCCGTCTTGGGATTCTCTGCGCCTGGGTCCTGGCCACTGCGGCCGCAGAGGTCACCCTCCTCGGGCACCATCCCGAGAAACTGGCCCGGGCCCCGTGGCTTGGAATCAGGACTGCCGCGAACCCCCGGGGCGTCGAACCGGGCGCGGACGTCATCGTCGAGGCGACCGGTTCGGGACAGGGCCTCGTCGAGGCCATGGGACTCTGCCGTCCCCGGGGGACGATCGTCCTCAAATCCACCATCGCCCTCCCGGGGAACGTCAATCTGGTCCCCATCGTCGTCAACGAGCAGACGGTCATGGGCTCCCGGTGCGGCCGCTTCGAAGACGGCCTGGCCATGATGCGGCGCTTTCCCGACATGCCCCTGGAGAGGCTGGTCACCGGCCGCTATCCCCTGGAGCGGGTGGAAGAGGCCTTCGTCCGGGCACGGGAGGGAGACGCCCTGAAGGTCCTCTTGGAAACAGGCCCTTGAGGAGAGCATCCATCACCATGCCAAGGTTGAGCTCTGGAGAGCATTGATGAAACGGGATGTGAACGACGTCCTTCGGACCCTGATCCGGGACCGGGAGGGCCAGGCAGCGGACGGCCACCTGACGACCCTCGGCGTCCCCCTGGTCCGGCAGGGGGACCATCACTGGCTCGTCGATTTGACGGAGATCCGGGTTTTCAGGAACCTCCATACCTTCGTTCAACTCCTGATCAATGAGGTGTTCGAGCAGTGCGGTTTCGGGGCGGCTGACATCATGGTGCGCCGTCGCGTCGATCCGAATCTCACTCCGGAGCTGGCCGCCCTGGGGCTCGACTGGGTCATGATCTACGCCCGCCTGGACACTGCAGAGGGCCTGCCCTTTCACCACCGCCAGTTCGGCGAGGCCATGCAGATGATCTTCCGTACCCTCCAGACCCAGCGGTGGGGCGGGATCCTGTTCCCGCATTTTTTCAGCCCGGATCCGGCCGGGACAGCCTCAGAGGCGGAGCCGCCGGCGCTCCTCTTTCCCTTCCACCTCCAGGACCAGGATGGCGAGAAAGGGCACTTCTTTCTCGTGGAATACAACCGGCCCGGCCGCTTTCTCAGGATCACCGTCGAGGATGCCGAATCTCCTCGGTTGCAACTGCGACACATCCCGCACCGCGTCGTCGACCAGAAGCCGCTTCATTCCTACCTTCCCGACATCCATCGGATCGCTGAGCAGATCCATCAGGGGCTCCTCCGGGAATGCATGAATGAGCGGGCAGAATACACGGAGATTCCCGCCCACCAGCGCGGCCTTTTCGCCCATCTCCAACGCAGCGGGCTTGAACACCTCCAGTCGCTTCGCTTCACCTGGCCGACCGACGGCACCCGGATGCTCCTGATCGAGAGAAGCGATTCCCCTGATTCCCCGAGCGATTCTCTGGCGATGCTGATCAAGGAGATCCAACTTCTCGAGGACCCCCTGGTCGTGGCCTGCCTGGCCCGGGGCGATCTGGTCGAGATGATCTCGGGATCCTTCCACATCTTTTTCGATCTCTCCCGTTATGGCGCCTCGCTCAACGTGAGCTTCGAGGGAAGGCGAACCGTCTTTTCCCTGGAGGAGTATCTGGCCGAGATGCCGGCCCTCGGCAGGGCCCTCGCGGGAAAAGGGGAAGCGTTGAAAGGGGTACGGCTCTTTTTGATCCACCATGTCACCGCGGAGGTCATCGGCCTCATCGGCGCCTTTAGAAAGAGCGGGTGCAACTCGCTGACGACCTTCTTCGTCAAGTACGGGGGGATCGTCCCCGACGCCTATCTGGAGACCCTGATGTCGCTGCCGCCCGAGGTCTTCCATTTTTACAGCCTGCAAAAGATTGAATCCCGCCGCCATCTCTCCGGAACCTTCTCCTTCTCCCGGCTTTTCTCCCCCCTGGCGGGACTCCAGGAGGTGGAAGAGGCGCTGTTCAACAGGGGGGGCATGGATTTCCTCGGGGCCATGCGTTTGGCAGCAGGGCATCTCTTCCTCCGGGAGGTCCTGGTCGCCCGGGAGATGAGGGAGCGGGTCCTCCTGGTGGAGGACGGAGGCTATCTTGCGCCGCTGATCAATCGCTACAGCCTTGAGGGGAGGACCGTTCAGGAGGTCTGCGCCGAATTCCTGATCGTCCCGCCCGCGGCCGAGGCGGGGCGGCCCTTTTCGGAATGGCTCGGAGAGGTCTTTCCGGGAAGTGTGGAGCACACCCGGAACGGATACGATTACGTCCGGGAGGTCCAGGAGGCCTTTGGCCGGCTCCAGTTCCCTGCGGCCAGCATCGCTGTCTCGCTGCTCAAGAGGGGCCCGGAGGCAAGGGAATGCGCCGTCGCGATCCTCAACGCCACGGAGAACATCCTCCACCGTCTCGGGGCGCTCCTCTCAAGGAGGAACGTCCTTGTCCTCGGTTCTTCCGGGGCGATCGGCGGCTTCCTGAAGCGGGAGCTCCTCCACCGCCTCGATTCCGGCCGCCTCTTCGGCGTGGACATCGCCGCGGCGGCGGGAGAGGCGGGGATTCGGGAGGTCCGGACGCCGGAGGAACTGGGGGGCGAAGGACTCGCCGCCGTGGATCTGGTGATCGGCGTCGTCGGCAAGTCGATCCTAGGCAGAAGCCATCTTGAAGAGATGATCCTGCACGGCACGCGCCGGACGGTCTATTTCGTCAGCGGGTCGACGAAGACGGTGGAGTTTGCCGATCTGGAAGCTTACCTGCAGTCCCTCCGCGACGCCGCCGACCCACGGATCGGCGATCATGCCGTCAAGGTCGATTGGGACGCACTCCGGGACCTCCAGACAGGCGTTCTCCAGGGCTATCGGGTCTGCCTCGCCTTTCCAGACGATCCCTCGAAGGACCGGACGCTCTACCTGCTGGGCGAACTGATGCCGATCAATTTCCTCTACTATGGGATCCCCAGGGAGATCGTCGACGAGGTCATGGAGCAGCTCTATCGGGTCTCCTGCGGGGTCGTGCGGCGGGATCGCTCGACTGAGAAACTCTCCTGTCGCCTGCTGGCTGTGGACCGAGATATCGACGCGGAGGCAGAGACGTTTTGTCCGAACGGATGTTCACGCCAATAATTCAAGGCAGGGGAGGGTTGCCATAGCATGAAGTCAAGCGGGATCATCCCTTCGGCCGGTGGCTATCGCGGCGCCTGAGTGCCCTGTTGGCCGGTTGCTGTGCTGTCCGGGCGGAGCAGAGCCGCCTTTGAATCCCCGGTCTTCGCATCATCCCCCGCCTTCGAGCGGCTGGCTTTGCAGTCCCCCACGGCATCCTCGACACACTTTGAGCCGTCCGTCCAGGTGGCTCCGCTCAGGATGACTCCCCTGAGATCCGCCTCATCGAGTCTGGCTCGGGTCAGGTCAGCCCCCGTCAGGTTCATCCCGCCCAGGAGGGCTTCCCGCAGGAATGCCCGGGTCAGGTTGGCCGCGTTCAGGTCCGTGGCGCGAAGGTCCGCCCCGGTCAGGGTCGCTCCGGACAGGTTGGCCTTCTCCATGGTGGCGTCGCTCAGCCTTGCCCTGTTGAGCTCGGCGTCCTGCAGATTCGCATCATTCAGGTTCGCCGCGACCAGGTGCGTCTCCCGCAGGACGGCCATGTTCATCTTGGCCTTGGCCAAATCTGCCCCTGCCAGATCCGCCTTGCTCAGGTCGGCGGACTGGAGGTTTGCCGCGGTCAGGATCGCCCCGACCAGATTGGCCCCCCTCAAGACGGCGCCACTCAGGTAGGCCCCGGTCAGGTCCGCGCCCGCCAGATCTGCCCCGACCAGATCGCAACCGGAACAGTGATTGAGGGTCTTCAATCGTTGCAGATGTCCCTCGTTCCATGCCGCCGCGCTTCCGGGGGTCAGGCCGCCCCCCAGAAACAGCATCATGCACAGCACTCCCGTCGTTCGTTTCATCTTTCCTCGTCCTTTCCCCCGCCGGGCCGCATCGCAATCAACGATCTTCGCCCGTTCCGCCGTGCCCCTGGTGTTCCGCTCCACCTCACACCCCGGGGAACTTTCCCCGCGGTGATGCACGGGCGGGGGAGGGGGACAGCGGATCCGTTCCGCCGCTTGCCGAGAGTGGTTCCTGCTGGGGTTGATCGTGGGCCCGGTGGCGGTCATTTGAAGATGCTCTTCAGGCCGTCACCCAGATTCTGGAAGGTCTTTTTCATCTCCTGGCCGGTCTTTTTAAGCTCGTCCAGGGATTGATCCAACTTACTGGCCCCGGGGACCGGTTTGGGGCCTCCCGCATCGCCCGTTGTGGCTGTCTCGCTTCCTGCTGTGGTGCCGCTGCCCGGGGGGGCAGGCACCGTCCCCGGGTCGATGTCGTCCTCGGTTCCCTTCGGGGACGGGGCGAGGCCGTATTTTTCGAGGCTCTTCTGGATGAGCCGGTCCCGCTCGTCCCGGTTCTTCTTCTCCATCAGCTTGTCGTACATGAACTGAGCCTGTTTGTAGGAGTCGTGGACCTTCTGGGAGTACTTGTCGGGGTTTTCCTTGAGCTTCACGCCGAGCTTGTCGAGGGCCTTCCCTCCGGCGAAGTTGGAGAAGTCGTAGAAGGCGTTTTCGTAGTCGCCCACCGTCAGCTTGCAGAGGATCCCCGCGCCGGTCTGGACGCCGTCGAAGACCTTTCCGGCTCCGGGGATCATCTTGGCTCCCTCCCAGATCAGCCACTGGATTCCGTCCTGGGCGTCCAGGGAGCAGGAGAGCATCTTGAAATAGTTGTCCGGCGCCTCATCCACCGTCATGACCAGAAGCGGCCGGTTGGTCATCGGAGGCTCCGCAGTCTCCTTCCTGATCACGACGCCGTCCCCGTTCATCGCGACCGGGGTCCCGTCCACCTTGTAGATATGCTTGCCCGCGGATCCCAGCTTGACGGCGGGATAGCTGTACTTCATCGCATCGTAGTAGGGCTGGTTGGCGGACTTGGCGCTCTCGGTGGCGACCAGGCCGTTGCCGGCGGCCAGGGGCTTGATTTCGGTGGTCCAGTCGTAGGCCACATCGTCGCCGGCGTCGCGGTTCAGCCACTCGGGGGTGATCCGGATGCCGAGCTTGCGGTCTCCCCAGGCCTTGGACTGTTCGGCGTTGTAGAGATAGTTGGCGACGTCGAGCTTCGGATGGAACCGGCTCTTGAGTCCAAGGGAGAAGGCATAGATGTTCGAGGTGTAGCTCTGGCCCTTGATGGCCCGGATCCGCTCGAAATCGAGGCCGAGACCGACCATGATTTTGGCCGTCGCCTTCTTCCCCTCGTTCATGGCGATCAGTTCGTACTCGACGGCGGCCGAGAGGGGCCGCCCGGTGTAAACGAACTGGACCTCGGCGTTCCCCCGGGCATCCACCCTGACGGGGAGCTCGTAGGGGTCCTGCTTTCCCTGGGCCTTCAGGAGACCGCCGTCGCGGCGCAGGTGGAAGACGACGCTGGAATGGGGCTTTCCCCCCTTGAGGAGCAACCGCGCCGGGAGTTGATCGGTCGCCGGGATGAGGGCCGCCGTCCCGACAATACCGGTCGGCGAAGGATACGCCTCGATTTCGGGCCGGTGCGTTGCCTCCGGTTCTGCGGCCTTCGGCCTGGCGGCGGGGACAGGTTCCGGCGCAGGGGTGAAAACTTCACCGCTGAGTTTCGCCAGGATATAGTTCATCGTCGTCGTGCTGGAGGGGAGGCCGCCGTCGTACCCCTTGGAGACGAGCGTACGGGTTCGGATGAAGACGTTTCCGGCCTGTGCGACCTGGCGCGTATAGACCATCCCGTGTTCCGACTGCACCTTTTCCACCCAGCCGAGGGTGTGGTAATTGCCGATCTTCCCCGCTTTCCGGTTCTTGATGTAATCCCCGAGGTAGCCCTGGTAATAGCTCTTGTCCGGCAAGGTGTTGTAGGTGATCGTACTCGTCTTGCCCGTTTGCTTGGCCACGTCGGCAAAGGTGCGGATTTCGACCATGACGCGCTGCAGGGCTCTCCATTCCGCCTCCAGGATGGAGAGTTCCTTCTGGTCTTTGACACCGAAGTGTTTGGGATTGTTATACTCGCTTCCCCGGAAGACCTCGATCTCGACGAAGGACTGGGCCTGAGTGGTGGTCTTTTCCTGCTGGCGGTAGGCCAGCCACTCCACCTGGTCCCCGTATTTGGAGCTGTTCATGACGCTGCTGGCGCGTTCCTTGGCGTCGTCCGGCATCATGGGCGGACGGAGTGTCGAGGGGTGTCCGGCGAAATAGCCGAAGGACCTGTCTGCCGAAAAGGCAGGCAGGGGAATCAACAGGGCAAGCGACAGCAGAACCAAAAAGATCTTCTTCAAGCGGTTCCCTCCTGGGCGGACCCATGAATCCCCACAAGGTCCACTGCGGACGGATCCGGCCTCTAAAGAATATAGAAAAGGGCAGGCGCTGCTGTCAATGAAATAAAAATCGACCTGTCCAGGGGCCAGCGCCGCCATGCGGCGGCGTTTAATTCTTGAGGGCCTTCCCGGCCTGCCATGCCTTTCCCGCCGGGGGACCGATGCGCCAGTAACGGTTATCCGGCATCGTCAGTGTGAAGGGCCGGATCTTCCCGATGTCCGGTTTGCCGTCGGTCATGCATCCTTCATCCGCATAGGCGCCCACGATCCGGCCGATGAAGAAAAACTCTCAGGGGGAGGCGATGGGATGATCCGCCGGGCTCCGCCGGTAGGATTCAATGATCGGGGCGTCCGCCTCGGTCCAGTTGAGGGCCGGCAGTTCCTCCGGAAGGAGCCAGGCGATCGCCCGGTGCTCGTTCAGGGAAGGCTCCCCGGATGTGATCGTACAGACAAAGGGGTACAGGGTGATGGTGAAATCGGGATAACAATGCGTGGATGGGGGCAATGCCC
>CAYOGU010000052.1:0-14679 GCA_964403345.1 uncultured Syntrophus sp.
GCGCCCGTATAAAGAGCCTTTTCCCCACCATGTGGCGATGGAAATCATTGCAGAGCTGGAACCCTCCCGCCGGGGGGTCTACGGCGGCGCTGTGGGCTATCTCGCTTACGGCGGGAACATGGACTTCTGCATCACAATCCGGACGATGCAGATCCGGGACGGACGGATCTTCCTTCAGGTCGGGGCCGGCATCGTCGCCGATTCCGATCCGGAGGCGGAGTACAAAGAGACGCTCGGCAAGGCAGAGGGGATGGTCCAGGCCGTCCGCCTTGCGGAGCGCGGATTCGAGCTTTAGAGGAGAACGGCCATGATCCTGATGATCGACAACTACGATTCTTTCACCTACAACCTGGTCCAGTACCTGGGCCAGCTCGGCGAGGAGGTCGTCGTCCGCCGGAACGACGAGGTCACTTTGGCCGAGATCGAGGAGATGGCCCCGGAGGCGATCTTCCTCTCCCCCGGTCCCTGTTCCCCGGAACAGGCGGGGATCACCGTGGAGGCGATCCGGGCCTTTCACCGGAAGGTCCCCCTGATGGGGGTCTGCCTGGGCCATCAGGCGATCGGCCAGGCCTTCGGCGGCCGGGTCGTTCGGGCGGGCAGGATCATGCACGGCAAGACCTCGCCGATCCTCAACGACGGCCGGACGATCTTCCAGGGCCTCCCCAGCCCCTTCCCGGCGGGCCGCTACCACTCGCTCATCGTGGAGCGGGAGGGCCTCCCCGACTGTCTGGAAATCAGCGCCGAGACCCAAGAGGGGGAGATCATGGGACTGCGCCACCGGGAATTCCCCGTGGAGGGCATCCAGTTCCATCCGGAGTCGATCCTGACGCCGGGCGGCAAGAGGATCATCCGGAATTTCCTGCACCTCATCGACAGAAAGGAGAGATGCGACGCATGATCAGGGAAGCGATAGCACAGGTCGTCCACGGGGAGGACCTGCGGGAAGAGCCGATGATGGCCGTCATGACGGAGGTGATGGAGGGAAACGCGACCCCAGCCCAGATCGCCGCCTTCATGACCGCCCTTCGTCTCAAGGGGGAGACGGTGGACGAGGTGACCGGCGCGGCCCGGATCATGCGACAGAAGGCGACCCGGATCGACGCGCGCTCCTCGGTGATCGTGGACACCTGCGGGACGGGCGGCGACGGCCGGAACACATTCAACATCTCGACCACGGCCGCCTTTGTCGTGGCTGCGGCGGGGCTGACGGTGGCCAAGCACGGGAACCGGGCCGTCTCCAGCGGCTGCGGCAGCGCCGATGTCCTAGAAGCCTTGGGCGTCAAGATCGACGCGGCTCCGGAGATCGTCGAGGAGTGCGTCCAGGAGGACGGGATCGGCTTTCTTTTCGCGCCGCGGCTCCACGGGGCGATGAAATACGCCATCGGCCCCCGACGGGAGATCGGGATCCGGACGATCTTCAACATGCTCGGGCCGCTGACGAACCCCGCCGGGGCGACCGCCCAGCTCATCGGGGTCTACGATCCGAAACTCACCGAGATGTTCGCCGGCGTCCTCAGGAACCTCGGGACCAAGCGGGCCTTTGTCGTCCACGGCTCCGACGGCCTGGACGAGGCGACCCTGACGGGCCCGACCCGGGTCTCGGAGCTGAAGGAGGGGCTGGTCTCCACCTACGATATCGACCCGGTGGAACTCTTCGGAGAGGTTTCCCCCGCCGAGGCACTTCGCGGCGGCGACGCGCAGACGAACGCCCGGATCACCACGGAGATCCTCGGCGGCACGGACGGGCCGCGCCGGCGGATCGTCGTCCTGAACGCTGCCCTGGCCATCGTGGCGGGAGGAAAGGCCGGGACGCTCCGCGAGGGGATCGCCGCGGCCGAGGCCTGCATCGATAGCGGGGCCGCCAGGAAGAAACTCCAGGCCCTGATCGAACGGAGCCATAGTTGAGAGGGGGAGGCGATTGCGGATCGGGCTCCCTGGGCGCGCCGGATATTTTACGACCCTGCGCCTCCTCGCTCCGCTACCGGGGAAAAACTCGCTCTCCGCTGCGGGGTCAGGGGACCCCGAAAAATCTCCGATGCGCGCTTCACGGGACCCGATCCACAGGATCAGTAGACGGGGTGTGAACTAAAAGTGAGGAAGAGAAGATGATATTGGACAGAATCATCGAGGCCAAGCGACGCGAGGTGGCCGAGCGGAAGGAGAAGACCCCTCTGGCCGTGCTGGAGAAGAGGATCGCCGAACTGCCGCAGGCGCGTGACTTCAAGGCGGCCCTCTCCCCCGGGGCGATCATCGCCGAGGTGAAGCGCCGCTCCCCCTCCCGGGGAGTCCTCCGGGCCGATCTCGATCCCGCCGGCATCGCCCGTACCTACGAGTTCCAGGGGGCGGCGGCGATCTCCGTCCTCACCGACGCAGCCTTCTTCGGCGGGAGCGAGGCGGATCTCGCCGCGGTCCGGGATGCCGTCACCCTCCCCGTCCTCCGGAAGGAGTTTATCATCGACCCCTGGCAGATCCACGAGACGCGGGCCATCGGCGCGGATGCGCTCCTCCTGATCGCCACGATCCTCTCCGAAAAGGAGTTGTCGGAATACCGGAAGGCGGCCGAATCGCTGGGGATAGCGGTCCTCGTCGAGGCCCACGACGGCACGGAACTGGACAAGGCCCTGGCCGCCGGGGCCGAAATCGTCGGCATCAACAGCCGGGACCTCAGGACTTTCACGACGGATATCGAAACGGCGAGGGTCCTGGCCCCGCGCGTCCCCCGGGACCGGATCGTCGTCGCCGAGAGCGGAATCCGGACGCGCCGGGAAATCGAAACTCTTCAAGAGGCGGGGGTCCAGGCCTTCCTGATCGGCGAGACACTGGTCGCGGCCCCGGACATCGCCGGAAAACTCGCGGAACTTCTGGGGCGATGACCGAGATCAAGATCTGTGGGATCACCTGTCTCGAGGACGCCATGGCGGCCGCCGATTGCGGAGTGAACGCCATCGGCTTCATCTTCCATGAACCGAGCCCCCGCTGGATCGACCCCATCCAGGCCGGGGCGATCGTCAAGGCTTTGGCCGGCCGGGTCGCGACCGCCGGCGTCTTTGTCAACCGGAAGGCCGACGAGGTGGAGCGGATCGTCGCGGCCACGGGGTCGGCTGGATCCAGTTCCACGGCGACGAGACAGCCGAGTACTGCCGCCGTTTTCCGCCGGAGCGGGTGATCAAGGCCGTCTGGCTCCGGAACCCCAAGGACTTTCAACGGCTGGAGGCCTACGACGTCCGCGCCTTCCTCGCCGACGCCAGGGACGCGGGGCGCTACGGGGGAACGGGGAAGCGGGCCGACTGGGAATTGGCCGCCACGCTTGCAAAAAGGCATCCCCTGGTCCTCGCCGGAGGGCTCGGCGAGGAAAACATTGAAGAGGCCCTGGCTGCGGTCTCGCCGCTGGCCGTGGACATCAACAGCGGCTGCGAAAAGAAGCCGGGGATCAAGGACCCTGAAAGGATCCGCCGCATCGCCGCCATCGTTCGCCGGGCAAGAGCCCCGGGGACTGGGAAGATTTTTTCAACTCCGGGGAACAGAGGGATGGAGAAATTACCCTCGCACAGAGGGCGGGAAAAGTGATAAGGAGAGGAAAAAGGATATGACGACAAAGAGGCAACCGGACAGGGGGGGCCATTTCGGGATCTTCGGGGGGCGTTACGCGGCCGAGACGCTGATGCCCGCCCTTGTAGAGCTGGAGGCGGCCTACCGGGCGGCCAGGCGGGACCCGGCATTCAGGGAGGCGTTCGCCTCCCTTCTTAGGGAATACGGCGGTCGGGAAACGCCCCTCTACGAGGCGCGCCGGCTTGCCGAGGCTCTGGGTGGGGCGAAGGTCTACCTCAAAAGGGAGGACATGAACCACACCGGGTCCCACAAGCTCAACAACACCCTCGGCCAGTGCCTGCTTGCCAGGCGGATGGGCAAGAGGAAGGTGACCGCAGAAACCGGGGCGGGCCAGCACGGCGTGGCAACGGCGACGGCAGCGGCCCTCTTCGGCATGGAGTGCCGGATTTTCATGGGCGAGGAGGACATCCGGCGGCAGGCCCACAATGTCCACCGGATGAAGATCCTGGGGGCCGAGGTCGTCCCTGTTGCCGCAGGGACCGCGACCCTCAAGGACGCCATGAACGAGGCGATGCGCTTCTGGGTCTCCTCGGTCCGGGATACCTTTTACGTCATCGGTACCACGGCCGGCCCCCACCCCTATCCGGAGATGGTGCGGGATTTTCAGAGCGTCATCGGCCGGGAGGCGAGGCGGCAGATCCTTCGAAAGGAGGGGCGGCTCCCGGACCTTCTCATCGCCTGCGTAGGCGGGGGCAGCAACGCCCTGGGGCTCTTCTATCCCTTCCTGGGCGACGGGACCGTGGCGATGACCGGCGTCGAGGCGGCCGGAAAAGGGCTCTCCACGGGGCTCCACGCGGCAAGCATCACGGCCGGCCGGATCGGCGTCCTCCACGGGAACAAGACCTTCCTGATCCAGGACGAAAACGGCCAGGTCCGGGACGCCTACGCGATCGCCGCAGGGCTGGACTATCCCGGCGTGGGTCCGGAGCACGCGTGGCTCCATGCCACAGGCCGGGCCCGCTACGTCGCCGTGACGGACGAGGAGGCTGTCGAGGCCTTCGTGGCGCTTTCCCGCCGGGAGGGGATCATCCCCGCCCTGGAGAGCGCCCATGCCGTGGCCCATCTGATGCAAACGGCGCCCAGCCTGTCCAGCGGAAAGATCGTGATCGTGAATCTCTCGGGGAGGGGGGACAAGGACGCGGAGACCATCGCCCAGAGGGGGGAGGTGAAGCCATGAAGGAAAGGATCGACGAGCGATTCGCTCAACTGAAACAGAAGGGGCGCAAGGCCCTGGTCGCCTATCTGACCGCAGGCGATCCGGATCTCGAGACGACGACGAAACTGATCTCGTCCCTGGAGGCCGCCGGCGTGGACATCGTCGAGGTGGGGGTCCCCTTCTCCGATCCGACGGCCGACGGCCCCGCCATCCAGGCCGCCTCCCAGCGCGCCCTGAAGGGGGGAACCACGCTGGAAAAAATCCTGGCCACGATCCAGCCGCTGCGCCGATTCAGCGGGATCCCCATCGTCCTCTTCGGCTACTACAACCCGATCCTCGCCTACGGACCGGAGCGGTTCGCCAAAGACGCGGCCGCCTCGGGCGTCGACGGGATCCTCGTCGTCGACCTGCCCCCTGAGGAGGCTGCGGAACTGCGTAAATATACGGACCCGGCAGGGCTGGCCTTCATCACGCTCGTCGCCCCGACGACGGATCCCGAGCGGGCGCAGACGATCCTCTCCAGCGCGGCGAGCTTCGTCTATTACATCTCCGTGACCGGCGTCACGGGGACCAAGGAGCCAGACCCCGGGCAGATCCGGCAGGACGTGGAACGGCTTAGGACGATGACCGACCTGCCCGTCGTCGTAGGCTTCGGGATCTCCAAGCCCGAGCAGGCAGCGGCCATCGCGCCCCTGGCGGACGGGATCGTCGTCGGGAGCGCCCTGGTCCGCCTGATCGGAGAAAAGAGGGAGTACGGCGACCTGATCGAAGACGTCTTCACCTTCGCGGACAAGATCCGCCGGGCGATCGACAGGGCCTCCTAGGGGCGGGCCGATCCCTGAAGTGGATTTTCCGATCGGAAGGTGATAAAAAACCTGAACGGCATCCGAAACCGGTTCCATCCCCGATAACCACCCTGGAGGGGAACAGGCGACCGCACCCTCCATTTCTTAATACTTTGTTTTATAGGAAATCAGGAGGAGAGGCCATGCCCACCCCAGCATCCCAGGCGGCCCTGAACGGGCTGCGGGACCTCGCGACGATCCATTGGTACATCATCCCCCTGCTGGCCATCGTCATCTATATCTACACGATGGAACTGAAGAAGGCCAGAGAGACGGGGAACTGGGACGCCATCTTCGCCGGCCTGACCGTATTCGGCATGGATTTCTTCAACGAGACCTGGAACGGCTGGGTGTTCCACTTCACCAACTACTCGGCCGTCTGGACCACCCCCGGCGAGACCGCCCTGAGGACCATGGTGGGGTGGAACATCGAGATCATGTTCATGTTCGCCATCGCGGGAATCATCTACTACCACACCCTTCCGGACAAGAGAGAAGTACGGATCCTGGGAATCCCGAACCGCTGGTTCTGGGCAATCGTCTATTCGGTCTTCTGCGTCTTCGTGGAATGCCTGCTGAACATCGGGGGACACCTCGTCTGGGAATACCCCTTCTGGAAACTCTCCTTCGGCGGCGTCTGGCTGATCTTCCTGTTAGGCTACTTCCCCTTTTTTTCGGCGGCCATCCTCGTCATCGCCAGGAGGACAAACCGCAGCAAGGTCCGGGCGATCGGCCTGATCTACAGCGTTCCCATCCTCATGAACCTCATCGGCAAGGGGATCTTTCACTGGGCCTATTGACAAACAAGATTGCCCTGCCCTATATTTTTATCTACTGGAAAGATTTCTATCCGGCCCCCTATGGGCATCGCAAAGAGGAATCCATTCCGGTGATCGTCACGCTGAACCTCATGCCACGGAACAGGGCGAGCGAGGGGCCATGAAACCCAACAATGTCCCGGCAGGGACCTTCGAACCGGATGACGGAAACGCACCCTTGACCCTCTCCTGTACGCGCAGGCAGGTCATGATCTGGTGCGGGGTTTCCATCACCGGATGGTCTGTCCTCTCCCCTCTCCTGGTCCAGGGGGCCGACAGGCCCCTCGTCATCATGGAGAAGGCCCAGGGCATGGTCGTGGCCGACCCTGTTCTATGCGTCGGTTGCGGGCGTTGCGAACTGGCCTGCACCGAATTCAATGACGGAAAGGCGTCGCCGTCGTTGTCACGGATCAAAGTGGACCGGAATATGAATTTTGGTGCCCGGGGCGCCACGACCTGGCGCGAAGGACATGGCAATTTCGGGGACGGTCTTGTCGTGCAGGATCTCTGCAGGCAGTGCCCGCATCCGGTCCCCTGCGCCAGCATATGCCCTGAAAATGCGGTTATCCTGTCGCCTTCCGCTCATACACGGATCATCGATCCGGAAAAGTGCACGGGCTGCAAGGTCTGCCTGCAGGCATGCCCCTGGGAAATGATCTCCTACGATCCCGACAGCCGGAAGGCGACCAAGTGCCACCTCTGCCAGGGAAAACCGAAATGTGTGGAGGCATGCCCGGCAGGGTCTCTGAGTTACGTAGCCTGGCGTGATCTGACCGGGAAGATTCCTCCCCGCAATCCGAACCCCGTCCCCATCCCCCGGCAACGCGCGTCGAGCTGCCAGGAATGTCACCTGCCCGGACTGCCGCGGAACGTCAGCCAAACAGGCGCGATGATCCGGCGGGCGCTCGGAGGGAGAAGGGCCGTCCCGGAGAAGATCGGTTTCAAATGGATCGACCTGGCCGGAACGGTCCTCATCCCCCTGGCAATCGGGTCGGTCCTGGTCCACGCCCTCGTGAGGAGGGTCAGGAAAAAATGAAACGAATCGTGATCCATCCCCTGCCGCTGCGGATGTGGCATTGGACGAACGCGGGGGCCGTCATCCTGCTGATCGCGACGGGCCTGTATCTGCGGTTCCACGGTATCGCGTCGCTCAGGCCCCATGATCCGGTCCTGCTGTGGCACAAGGGGATCGGCGTGGCGACAGTCGTTGCTACGCTTTTTTGGATCCTCTATACGCTGTCGAGCCCGAACCGGAGGCGCCAATACCGGATGACCGGAAGGGACCTCAGGGGCATCCTGGTTCAGGCCAGGTTCTACCTCCTTTCCATGTTCTCGGGAGTGGGAAACCCATTCACGCCGTCCGCAGAAAACAAGTACAACCCCCTGCAGAAGACCGCCTATGCGGCCGTCATGTTCGTCTTCATTCCGGTGCAGGCGGTCACGGGCCTGCTCTTCCTGGACATCCCCGTTCTGCGGGATCGTCTGCTCGCGGGGAACCTGATGGGGCTCCTCGGTGCCATCCACGTGATCTTTGCCTATGGGCTGGTCCTATACCTCATCGTCCATCTCTACATGGCCACCCTGGGAGACCGGTTCCTCTCCCACACGATGGCGATGATCGTCGGTTATGAAGAACAGGACAACGGGATGAGGGAAGACCCAGGCGGACCCACGACCGCCGAGACCTCACTGGACGGGAAATCAACATGAGCGGATATGGAGGATGGGCCGGCAAGGTCCTGCGCGTCGATCTGTCCACCGGCAGGATCTGGACCGAAGACACGATCGAGCGATACCGGGAGTACCTGGGAGGAACGGGGATCGGCTACAAGGTGATGTGGGACGAGGTTCCCGCAGAGACAAAACCCTACGACCCCGAAAACAGGATCGTCTTTGCTACGGGGCCGCTGGCGGGAACGGGCGCGCCCTGCAACGGCCGGACCGCCATCACGACCCTCTGGCCCACCTGCTGGCCCATTCCCCTGGTGGCGTCCGGACACATGGGCGGACAGTTCGCCGCCGAGCTCAAATATGCCGGCTACGACGCCGTCGTCATCCAGGGCAAAGCGGATCGTCCCGTATGGCTCCTAATCGCGGACCAGAAGGCCGAGATCCACGATGCCCGCAGGATCTGGGGACAGGGCATCCGCGCGGCCACCTATGCCATCTCCGAGATCATGGGTCCCGACGCGGCTGTGGCCGCGATCGGACAGGCCGGTGAAAACCTGGTCCCCATGTCCGTCGTGGTGAATTCCGTCTCCCACTCTGCCGGCGGCATCGGATCGGTGATGGGGGCCAAGAACCTCAAGGCCATCGGCGTCCGGGGCACGGGCAGCGTCCGGATTGCGGGCAGAAAAGAGGATTGGGAGAGACTGATCAAACACCACCTCTCCCTTCTGGGTGCGAACAACCAACACGTCGTCCCCAACGCCCCGCAGCCCTGGGCGGAATTCTACGAACCGACGACACGGTGGAACGCATCCAAGGGCCGTCGTTGGGGTGCCGCGGCGCATCCCGTGGACACGGGCGATTGCGATCCCCGCGACATGAACCGGATCGCCTACCGCTCGAACGTGGCCGCCTTCTTCCTGGGCGACATCGCCTGGCCGCGCACGGTCCGGGGAAACGGCTGCACGGGCTGCCCCATCCGCTGCCACACGATCCTGAAGGTCCCCGCTGTCTCCGTGAAATACGGCATCCCGGACATGGGGCAGAATACCTGCGCGGGCCTCGTCTTCGGCCGTTCCTTCTTCAAGAAACTGCCGGACGGCCCAAGGGGAGCGACCGGCCTGGAGGCCTGCATGGTCGGCATGCACCTGGCCGACGACCTCGGTCTCTGGTGCAACTACGGCCAGCTCCAGCGCGACTTTATCAAGCTTTACTATGACGGGTTAATCGAGAAGAAGGTAGGCGCCCGGGAATTCAAGAGTTATTCCTGGAACCGGTATGAGAAGGGAGACCCCGCCTTCCTCTTCGAACTGCTGCCGAGGATCGCCACGAAGGAGGGTGAACTGGGCACGGTGCTGGGGCTCGGCACGGGCTACCTGCTGGAGCGCTGGTCCCTCTCCGAGGAACAGTGGGGGAAAGACAAGGAGCTCGCCTACTGGAAAATGGGACACCCCAAACACCATGCCTCGGAGGAGGCGGGCCAATGTGGTTTGCTGATCAATCTGATATACAACCGCGACGCCCAGTGCCATTCCCACACCAATTTCATCCGGAACGGACTGCCACTGCCGCTTCAGAAGAAGCTGGCGGCCGAACTGTGGGGCGCCCCCGAAGCCGTTGACGGCGTGGGAGACTACAAACCTATGCATTGGTCCAAGGCGCGGATGGCCAAGTGGTCGCTCCTGCGCAAGGAGCTGCACGATTCCCTCTCCCTGTGCAACTGGATGGGACCCTGGGTGGCGTCTCCGCTCCGGGAGCGCGGCTATCGGGGCGACGACTCCGTCGAATCCATGCTCTACAAACTGGCCACAGGAGACGACAAGGACCGGGAAGAGTTGGACGCCGTTGCGGAGCGGATCTTTCTTCTCCACCGGGCCCTGACGATCCGCGGCATGAAGACCCGGGAGATGCGTACCCGTCACGATAAGATCCCCGAATGGGTCTTCTCGGACAAATCGGGCAAGTCCCCTTACACGAAGGGAGCCAGCCATCTGGACCGGAACGACGTCCAGCTCTCCCTGGACCTCTTCTACGCGGAGATGGGCTGGGACAAGGCCACCGGCGCGCCCACGGCCGGGACATACCGGAAATTCGGTCTGGCCAGCGTCGCCGACCGGCTGACGGAGCGAAACCTGGTGCCGGCATGAAAACGCCGCTTGTCACGGAAGGTCCCGGCAGGGACGAGGGGACAGGGCCCGGGGATGCCGCGGCCAAGAGGGCGGCGGCCGCGATCCGGGAGAGGAGTGCGGCCTCGCGGCTCATCTCCGAGTCCGAAATCCTGGACCTGCTGAACGCGGCCCCCCCCACGCCCCTGGAGACAGGGCAGGACATCCATGGGTTTCTGGCCAAACTGGTCGAAGGCCACGAGGACCTGCACGGGCTTCCCGGAACAGGGTCCCCCTGGTATTACTCTTCCGACCACATGACCGAGGCCTATGCGACGCTCCTGCTGCACCGTCAGGACGGCCCCCTGCGGCTCATCGCCGAAACGGTCCGCCAGAACGCCGGCACACACCGGAGGCCGATGCCGCTCGATCTCTTCACGCGACCGCCCTTCAACCTCACCCACGAGCAAGTCCTCGAATCGCTGGCCATGATGACCGAAACAGCGGGCTATGGGGATATTGCCAGGACCACCACCTCGGCATCCGGGATCTACCTCTACAGCAAAACCCACATGGAGACGGATTATGCCGCGATGCTGGCCGAATGGCTCGATGTCGGCCAGTTCGACAACCCCTGAAGAGACGGGAGGAGAGAGACCCTGGAAGACAAGGAAAAGTTGACGGCACCCTGCGGTCTGGCCTGCTTCCTCTGTGATTTGTATGAGGCCAACCTGACGGACCAACTGGCCGAAACGATCCATGCGAAGATGGGCGTCCCGAAGGAAGAAGTGGCCTGCAGGGGCTGCCGGCAACAGGACGGAAAACATTTTCATCTTCCGGCGGGGTGCGCTACCCTGGATTGCACCAAGGCCAAAGAGGTGGGCCTGTGTTCCGACTGCGAAGATTTCCCCTGCCTTTTGCTGGCGCCCATCGCCGACAGGGCGACCCAGTACCCTCACAACATCAAGCTGTACAATTTAAGCCGCATCCAGAAGGTGGGGCTTAGTCACTGGATCAAGAAAGAAGCCGGACCCATACGGGAGAAGTACTTCACCGGCAAGTTTGTCGTCGGGAAAGGCCAGGCGGATTGAGGAACACCTCGGGAGGCGTTGAAGCCGATGGAGGGGTGCTCCCCATCTTGACGGAGAATCCTGGAAGAGATGGCCGGCCCATGGGCGTCGTGCGACGGGTTCGCCGGGACCATCAGGGGGCTGAGAGCCAAGGCTTGCCGTTCTCCAGGACCTCGACGGTCTTGCCGTCGAAGCGCAGCGAGACATTCTGAACCTGTTGGCCTGAGTTGAACAGATAACTGTACTTGGCCACAACCGCCGACGGATCGCTGCTCGCGCGGTATTCCCGCTGGAATCGCAGGGACTCCTCCATGGCCATGGCGTGGCTGCTGATCGCCGCCAGCGTGCTGATCTGCTTCTTCATCGCCTCGTCGCCGTTGATCTTCTCCAGGATCCTTTTCCCGTCGGTCCGGTCCCCCTCGACCTGGATCTCCCCATTGACATCGAGGCTGAATCCAATGGGCGGTTGCGCATCGATCCCGGCACTGGAGAGAAATGCGCCAAGCGTCCCGGACAGCGCGGTGGAAAGCCTGGCCACGTTCTCGCGTGTGGGCAGGATGATCTCCTGCGAGAGGAGCCGCGACTTCGCCGACAGCCGGACCGAATCGTATCCACTCTTTCCGGAGCGATTCCCATCGGCGAGAAGGTCTCCGCCGCGGGAGGGAATCGCACTACCGGCACCGAATGTGGACAGATTCACGTAATCCGCCGTAACTGCAAGCCCCATGGGCGCCCTCCTTTCTGCCGAGTTGACGGCTGAATCCATAGCAACTCCCATGCCGGTCGAGGGGCCGCCGACCGACGGAAACGGGGTCAGATGGAACCCTTTGTCGGCAGAAGAGAAACCGCCCATTCCTCCGGAAGACCAGAGACCCGGGGAAGCATGCTGTCCGCGACAGGGGATCCTTTGCCGAAAGGTTTGACGGGAAAAATCCTCCGGGAACCGGAAAAATTTTCCAGTCGCCCAAAAGGAACGGGTCGGACGGGACGGCAGGATAACGGCCGGGAATCGAAGGAACCCGACGGAGAGCCGCGGCGGGATAATGCTTGAAATGGGAATGGAATTCGATTAAAGATGGCTTGCCCCATCATCCCAGAAGGGAGGAGACCCCCCATGAAGATCAAAGAGATCGAGGCAAAGAATCTGAACACGGACAAATTCATTGCGGAAAAGGTCCAGGAGATCCGGGAGGCGGTCGGCAGCGGATCGGCCATCAATGCCCTTTCAGGCGGCGTCGACTCGTCGGTGGTGACGGCCCTGGGACATCGCGCCTTGGGGAAGAAGCTCAAGACCTACATCATCGACAACGGCATCATGCGGCAGTCAGAGCCGGCCAAGGTGGCGGCCATGTTCGCCAAGATGGGGATCCCCGTGGAGGTGGTCAAGGCCCAGAAGGCCTTCTTCGACGCCCTCAAGGGCGTGACGGACCCCGAGGAGAAGCGGGAGGCCATCACCCAGACCTTCTACAAGAAGGTCTTCGGCGGCTTGGTCATCAAAAGCAAGGCCAAGCATCTCCTGCAGGGGACGATCCTGACGGACGTGGACGAAACAGCGGCAGGGATCAAGCGGCAGCACAACGTCTTTGAACAGATCGGCATCGATCCGCAGAAGGCCTTCGGATACAAGATCCTGGAGCCCGTGATCCAGCTCCGGAAGGACGGCGTCCGCAAGCTCGGCCGGGCGCTGGGCCTGCCCGAGTCCCTCTTCGAGAGGATCCCCTTCCCGGGACCGGCCCTCGCCGCCCGCGTGATCGGCGAGGTGACGCCCGAAAAGATCCGTCTGGTCCGAAAGGCCACCGCGATCACCGAGGCGATCCTCTCCGGGACCCCGGCCTTCCAGTACATGGCCATCCTCCACGAAGACCGGGTGACGGGGATGAGGGACAACAAGAGGGTCTTCGGCCGCCAGATCGAGATCCGCTGCTGGGACAGTGTCGATGCCAGGACGGCGAGTCCCACCCGGCTCCCCTACGAGACCCTGGAGAAAATCGCCGGCCGGATTGTCAAGGAGCTCCCCGAGGTGGTCAGCGTCACTTACAACATCACGACCAAGCCGCCCTCCACGATCGAGGCGATCTAAAAACCCGCCATGCCCTGGCCGATGTTCCTGCGGCCGGCCGCAGGAACATCGGCCGATCTACTTCAGACCCTTTTCGCGGAAGAAGGGGGCGTACTTCTTGTCGGTGCCGCTGATGTGGCTTCTGAGCCAGTCGCTCAGAAAATCCATCACCTGGATGGACAGCCCTAGCTTGCCCGATTCGAAGCCGGCCTTGAACTCGGAGACCTTCTGGACGAAATTCCGGTGTTCCGTCTTGTGGCTATCGGCCTCGGGATAACCGAACTGATCGAAGTACTTCTCTTCGGTCGCGAAGTGCGTCCCCGTGTAACCGATCAGGCCGTTGACGATCTTGCCCATGACGTCCCTGCCCTTGCCCTCCCGCATCGCCCCGTCCAGTTCGCCGATCATCGCGATGAGCCGCTTGTGCTGCCGATCGATCTCCCCCACCCCGACACTCAGACCTTCGTTCCATTGAATCAGCGCCATCTTCAATCCTCCTTGAAAAGTCCCTTCCCCTCGGGACGGACCCCGGGTGAATACAAAACCTCTGGGGATTCCTGCCGCCCGATTTCCGGCCGGACCGGGCATGGGGCCGCAGCCGGTCAGCCGGTCCCGGTGATGAGTGCGACCCCGGAGGCCACCATCACGGCCGCCGCGAAACGCTGCAGGCCGTGGCTCTCCCTCAGGATCAGGGTCCCGATCAGCGCCGCGATGATCACGCTCGATTCGCGGAGGGCCGAAACCGCCGCCATCGGAGCAAAGGCGACGGCGTAGACGACCAGGCCGTAGGCGACGAGCGAACTCAGGCCCGTGCCGAGCGCCTTCCTCCAGTCGGAGCGGAAGAAGGCGGCAAACCGCCCCCGGCGGCGGGCTATCGCGAACAGAACCACTGGGAATTCGAAGAGGAAGAGCCAGGCGATATAGCCCAGCGGGCTCCCCGACAGACGCACCCCCACCCCGTCAGAAACGGTGTAGGCCGCGATGACGGCCCCTGTCCCCAGGGCGAAAAAGAGCGTGGCGGGGTTCCTGCCGAGAGCCGAATCCTGGAAGAAGGCGATGCTGCAGATCCCCAGGGAAGTGATGGCCAGACCTGCGATCGCCCAGGCGGACAGCGTCTCGCCGCTGACCACGACCGCCCCGATCGCCACGGTCACGAGGATCTCACGCACCCACCCATGCCATCGCGGCGGCGCCCCCGGGGCCACCGGGGGAACAGGCGCGGGCGCTCGATTGTCCGATGCATCGGTCATCGCGGGATGTTATGCGCGAGACCGCCGACTGGTCACCTGCCGCGTCGCGCGCGGCACGTCCTCCCGAAACCGCGTCCTCCGGAGCAGCACCATGTCCCT